>NZ_JALLGL010000059.1 GCF_023072675.1 Streptomyces sp. XM83C | reverse complement strand
GCACCCCTGAGAGCCCCCGGCCCGCGCGCCGGGGGCTCTTGTCGTCGACGGCCCTGTCACCGCAGGGTGAGCGGACGGCGGCCGAATCCGTTCGACAAACGGGCGGAGAACGGGCACACAGCGGGCGCGAAGCGGGCAGCACGCCCCCTCCCCGAGGCCTTCCCCACCGCCTTGTCCTGGGCATCCACACCCGACATGACGGGCACATTCGGTCACAAACCCCTCAGCGACGAGCCTGGCCAGTACGGCGATTCCCCTTGTACAAATTTGGCCACCGAAGCCCGAACGGGCCGGACTTCGGTCAGAGCCGGCGCGAACGAAGCGCCCCGAGCCGTGGACGGAGGTGTCGCCGTGGACGCCGAGGAACGAAGACGCGGAATTCTGGATGCGGCACGCCGCTCCGGGTCGGTGGAGGTCGTAGGGCTGGCGGCCGAGTTCGGGGTCTCCAGGGAGACCGTACGGCGTGACCTGAACCTCCTGGAGCAGCACGGACTGGTCCGCCGTACGCACGGCGGGGCGATCCCCGTGGAGAGCGCCGGTTTCGAGACCACGCTCGCCACCCGCACCGCAAGGAACGTCCCCGAGAAGACCCGGATCGCCGCTGCCGCAGCCGCACTGCTGGGGGACGCCGAGACCGTCTTCATCGACGAGGGCTACACCCCTCAGCTCATCGCCGCCGCCCTCCCCCGCAACCGGCCGCTGACCGTGATCACCACCTCGCTGGCCACCGCCGGCCATCTGTCCTCCGCCGAGAACGTCACCGTGCTCCTGCTGGGCGGCAGGGTGCGCGGCGGGACGCTCGCGACGGTGGACCACTGGGCGACCCGCATGCTGTCCGGCTTCGTCATCGACCTGGCGTACGTCGGCGCGAACGGCATCTCCCGCAACCACGGACTGACCACCCCCGATCCCGCAGTCGGCGAGGTCAAGGCCCAGGTCCTCAAGGCCGCCAGGCGCCGGGTCTTCTCCGGCGTGCACACGAAGTTCGGCGCCGTGAGTTTCTGCCGCTTCGCCGACGTCACGGAGTTCGAGGCGATCGTCACCGACGCGGGACTGCCCGCCGCCGAAGCACACCGCTATTCGCTGCTGGGCCCCGAGGTCATCCGGGCCTGAGCCGCTGTCGACACCACAACCCCGCCCCCCGCAAGACCGTGGGCCTGGTTCCCCATGCCCTCGCAACATTCCTGGAGTCAGTCATGCGCACACGGAGAACGATCCATGTCCTCGCCACGGCGACCGCCGCCGGTTCGCTGCTGGTCGCCTGTAGCGGCGCGGGCGGTTCGTCGGGCTCGGGCGGCGACGGCACGTCGATCAACGTGCTGATGGTCGGCAACCCGCAGATGGAGGACATAGCGAAGCTGACCAAGGACACGTTCACGAAGGAGACCGGCATCAAGGTCAACTTCACGGTGCTGCCGGAGAACGAGCTCCGCGACAAGGTCACCCAGGACGTCGCCACCCAGGCCGGCCAGTACGACGTCGCCACCGTCGGCGCGTACGAGATCCCGATCTGGCACAAGAACGGCTGGCTGCACGAACTCAGCTCCTACGCCGAGAAGGACCCGGAGTTCGACTCGTCCGACCTGCTCAAGCCGATGGTGACGGCCCTGTCGGGCTCCGACGGCAAGCTGTACGCGCTGCCGTTCTACGGCGAGTCGTCGATGCTCATGTACAACAAGGACGTCATGAAGGCGAAGGGCATCACCGTGCCCGAGCACCCGACGTGGCAGCAGATCGCCGACATCGCCGCGAAGGTCGACGGCGCCGAGCCGGGGATGCGCGGCATCTGTCTGCGCGGCCTGGCCGGCTGGGGCGAGCTGGGGGCGTCCCTGACGACCGTGGTCAACACCTTCGGCGGCACCTGGTTCACCAAGGACTGGAAGGCCCAGGTGAACAGCCCCGAGTTCAAGCAGGCCACGAACTTCTACGTCGACCTCGTCCGCAAGCACGGCGAGGCGGGCGCACCGCAGGCCGGGTTCACCGAGTGCCTGAACGCCATGAGCCAGAAGAAGGTCGCGATGTGGTACGACGCGACCAGCGCCGCCGGATCGCTGGAGGACCCCGCCTCCAGCAAGATCGCCGGCCATGTCGGCTACGCGTACGCGCCCACCGTCAGGACCAAGAGCAGCGGCTGGCTGTGGAGCTGGGCGTGGGCCATGCCGAAGACCACGAAGAACGCCGAAGCCGCCTCGAAGTTCATGCTGTGGGCGTCCAGCAAGGAGTACGAGAAGCTGGTCGGCGAGAAGCTCGGCTGGTCGCGTGTCCCGGCCGGCAAGCGGGCCAGCACCTACCAGCTGCCCGAGTACCAGAAGGCCGCCGCGTCCTTCGGTGACATCACGCTGAAGTCCATCGAGGGCACCGACCCGGCGAACCCGGGCGTCCAGCCCCGCCCGACCGTGGGCGTCCAGTACGTCGCCATCCCCGAGTTCCAGGACCTGGGCACCAAGGTCACCCAGGAGATCTCCGCCGCCATCGCCGGGAAGACCAGCGTGGACAAGGCGCTCGACGACGGCCAGAAGCTCGCCGAGGACGTCGCGAAGAACTACCGGTGACGCACCGGCAGCCACCGCCGGCACGCCCCTGAACCGCCCGGCCGGACCTCCCCCGGCCGGGCCCCGCTCCCCCCGACCCGGCCGCCGTCGCCGGCCAAGGACACTCCCATGACCACTCTCACCGTTCCCCCCAAGACGACATCACCGCCCGCCCGGCCACGGGCCTCCCGTGGCGGCGGCGGAAAGTGGAAGCGCCGCATCCCGCTGCTGCCGGCGCTCGTCTTCACCATCGTCGTCACCCAGTTGCCGTTCGTGGCGACACTCGTCATCTCCACCTTCCAGTGGAACATCCTCAAGCCGGGCGACCGGCACTTCGTCGGCCTGGACAACTTCTCGTTCGTCTTCACCGATGAGCGGCTGCGCACGGCCGTGCTGAACACGATCGTGCTCACCGCCTCCGTGGTGATCATCAGCGTGCTCCTCGGGCTCGGCCTGGCGATGCTGCTCGACCGCCGCTTCATCGGCCGGGGCCTGGCCCGCACAATGCTCATCGCGCCGTTCCTGGTCATGCCGGTCGCGGCGGCCCTGCTGTGGAAGCACGCCCTCTACAACCCGGACTACGGCCTGCTCAACGGCACCCTCAACGCCGTGTACCGCCTGTTCGGCGCGGACAACGGCCCTACGGTCGACTGGGTGTCCTCGCACCCCATGCCGGCCGTGGTGGTGTCCCTGGTGTGGCAGTGGACGCCGTTCATGATGCTGATCCTGCTCGCCGGCCTTCAGGCGCAGCCCGCCGACGTGCTGGAGGCCGCCCGGATGGACGGGGCGTCGGCGCTGCAGACGTTCCGTCACATCACACTGCCGCATCTGCGGCAGTACATCGAGCTGGGCATCCTGCTCGGCACGATCTACATCGTGCAGACCTTCGACGCGGTCTACACGATCACCCAGGGCGGCCCCGGCTCGCAGACGACCAATCTGCCGTACGAGATCTATCTGACCATGTTCCGCAAGTACGAGTACGGGCAGGCAGCCGCCGCCGGTGTGGTGGTCGTGCTCGGCTCGATCGTGATCGCGACGTTCGCGCTGCGCACCATCGCGTCGCTGTTCCGCGAGGAGGTGTCCCGATGAGCGCCGCGACGACCGCCGCCGCGCCCGGCGCGCGGCTGAAGAGACTGGTGGTACGCCGCCGCGACGACCGGGGCGGCACGCCGAGGCTGTCGCCGCTGTGGACGTTCGTCGCCTGGCTCACCACGCTCGTGTTCTTCGCGCCGGTGGCGTGGATGGTGCTGACCTCCTTCCATCAGGAGGCGGACGCGGCGACCAACCCGCCGACCCCCTTCGCGCCGGTCACCCTCGACCAGTACAGGCTGCTGTTCGGCCGGGACATCACGCCGTTCCTGCTCAACTCGGCGATGGCGAGCGTCATCTCGACCGTGCTGGTGCTGGCGCTGGCGGTGCCCGCGGCGTACGCGCTGTCCATCAAGCCGGTCCAGAAGTGGACCGACGTGATGTTCTTCTTCCTGTCCACGAAGTTCCTGCCGGCCATCGCGGCCCTGCTGCCGGTGTACCTGATCGTCAAGGACGCCGGGATGCTGGACAACGTGTGGACGCTGATCGTCCTGTACACGGCGATGAACCTGCCGATCGCGGTGTGGATGATGCGTTCGTTCCTCGCGGAGGTCCCCAAGGAGATCCTGGAGGCCGCCGAGGTCGACGGCGCCGGTCTGCCGACCGTGCTGTGGCGGATCGTCGCGCCGGTCGCGATGCCGGGCCTGGCGGCGACCTCGCTGATCTGTTTCATCTTCAGCTGGAACGAGTTCATGTTCGCGGTCAACCTGACCGCCACCAACGCCTCGACCGCACCGGTGTTCCTGGTCGGTTTCATCACCAGCGAGGGACTGTTCCTGGCCCGGCTGTGCGCCGCCGCCACGCTCGTGTCCCTGCCCGTGCTCATCGCCGGTTTCGCCGCCCAGGACAAACTGGTCCGCGGCCTGTCCCTGGGAGCCGTCAAGTGAGGGCCGCCGTGATCACCGCACCCGGCAGCGTGGAAGTGCGGTCCGTCCCCGACCCCGCCCCCGGCCCGCGCGAGGTCGTCGTCGGCGTGGCCGCGGTCGGGCTGTGCGGCACCGACCTGCACATCCTGCGGGGCGAGCACGCGCCGAGCCTGCCGATCGTCCCCGGCCACGAGTTCGCCGGGGAGGTCGTCGCCGTCGGCAGCGAGGTGACCGAGCTGACCGTCGGTACCCGGGTCGCGGCCGACCCGAACATGTACTGCGGCGAGTGCCGCTACTGCCGCGCCGGACGCGGCAACCTGTGCGAGCGGTACGCCGCGATCGGCGTCACGCACCCCGGCGCCGCCGCGGAGTTCGTGGCCGTGCCCGTCGCCAACTGCGTGCCGCTGCCCGACCATGTGGACACCCAGGACGCCGCCCTGATCGAGCCGCTGTCCTGCGCCGTGCGCGGCTACGACGTGCTGAACAACAGGATCGGCTGCCATGTGCTGATCTACGGCAGCGGCACCATGGGCCTGATGATGCTGGAGCTGGCCAAACGCACCGGCGCCGCCTCCGTTGACGTCGTCGACGTCAACCCGGAGCGGCTGGCCACGGCACAGAAGCTGGGCTGCTCCCGTACGGCGCTGTCCGCCGACGAGCTGGGGCGTCCCGGCGGCTGGGACGTGGTGATCGACGCCACCGGCAACGCCGCCGCCATCCAGGACGGCCTGGAGCGGGTCGCCAAGGCGGGGACGTTCCTGCAGTTCGGGGTCTCCGACCCGGCGGTGACGGCCACCATCTCGCCGTACCGCGTCTACAACCAGGAGATCACCATCACCGGCTCGATGGCCGTGCTGCACAGCTACGAGCGGGCGGCGGAGCTGTTCGCGACCGGGGTGCTCGACCCCCAGGTGTTCATCAGCCACCGCATACCGCTGGAGCGGTACCCGCAGGCGCTGGAGCAGTTCGCGGCCGGACAGGGCCGCAAGATCGTCGTACTGCCCTGACACGGCGCGCGGGGGCGGCGGGCGGGACGGGACTCCCGGCCGCCGCCCCGCTCCTCGTCCGGCGGGCCCCCACTCGGGCGTACCGGCGGAACATCGCCGCGCGCCGGATCGCTATAGGCGGTATGAGCGACGAATACCGCATCGAGCACGACTCCATGGGTGAGGTCCGCGTCCCCGCGCACGCCAAGTGGCGGGCGCAGACCCAGCGCGCGGTGGAGAACTTCCCCGTCTCCGGGCAGCGCATCGAACGCGCCCATATCGAGGCCCTCGCCCGGATCAAGGGCGCCGCCGCCAAGGTCAACGCACGGCTCGGGGTGCTCGACAAGGACGTCGCCGAGGCGATCCAGGAGGCGGCGGAGGAGGTCGCCCGCGGCGACTGGGACGACCACTTCCCGGTGGACGTGTTCCAGACCGGGTCGGGCACGTCCTCCAACATGAACACCAACGAGGTCATCGCCACCCTGGCGAGCGAGCGCCTCGGCCGGGACGTGCACCCCAACGACCACGTCAACGCCTCCCAGTCGTCCAACGACGTCTTCCCCTCCTCCATCCACATCGCCGCCACCGCGGCCGTCGTCCGGGACCTGATCCCGGCGCTGGGGCATCTCGCGGCGTCCCTGTCCCGCAAGGCGGAGGAGTTCGCGGACGTCGTGAAGTCGGGGCGTACGCATCTGATGGACGCCACGCCCGTCACGCTGGGCCAGGAGTTCGGCGGGTACGCGGCGCAGATCCGGCACGGTGTCGAACGTCTGGAGGCCTCCCTGCCGCGGCTGGCGGAGCTGCCGCTGGGCGGCACCGCCGTCGGCACCGGCATCAACACCCCGCCCGGGTTCTCCGCCGCCGTCATCGAGGAGGTGGCCCGCGCGACCGGGCTGCCGCTGACCGAGGCGCGGGACCACTTCGAGGCGCAGGGCGCCCGCGACGGCATCGTGGAGACCAGTGGGCAGCTCCGCACGATCGCCGTGTCCCTGACGAAGATCGCCAACGATCTGCGCTGGATGTCGTCCGGGCCGCGCACCGGCCTCGCCGAGATCAGCCTGCCCGATCTGCAGCCCGGCTCGTCGATCATGCCCGGCAAGGTCAACCCGGTCGTGCCCGAGGCGGTCCTCATGGTGTGCGCGCAGGTCGTCGGCAACGACGCGACGGTCGCCACCGCCGGAGCCGCGGGCAACTTCGAGCTGAACGTGATGCTGCCGGTGATCGCGAAGAACGTGCTGGAGTCGGTCCGGCTCCTCGCCAACGTCTCCCGGCTGCTCGCCGACCGGACCGTCGACGGCATCACCGCCGACCGGGACCGCGCCCGCGAGTACGCCGAGTCGTCACCGTCCGTGGTGACCCCGCTGAACCGGTACATCGGGTACGAGGAGGCCGCGAAGGTCGCCAAGAAGGCACTCGCGGAACGCAAGACGATCCGTCAGGTAGTGCTGGAGAGCGGCTATGTGGAGCGCGGTGCGCTCACCCTGGAGCAGCTCGACGAGGCGCTGGACGTCCTGCGGATGACCCGCCCCTGACCCGTCACCCGGCGTGATGCTCTGCGGCGCGTGTCACACGCGAGTGCGAACCGTGACCCGCGCCGCAGCGTCATATGGCTGTGGCACCTAATATCTGTGCATGGCAGACGGTGATGTGGTGACGACAGCGGGCAAGGACGCGAACACCGGTGCGACAGCGGCCGGTTCGGGCGGTTTCTGGACACCCGGCAGCCGGATCCTGTGGCGGTACAGGGAGAACGCCGGCACGCGCGTCCACATCGCCCGCCCCGTCACCGTCGTACGGGACGATCCCGAGCTGCTCGCCGTGTGGATGGCGCCCGGCACGGAATGCGTCAAGCCGGTGCTCGCCGACGGCACGCCCGTCCATCTCGAGCCGCTGGCGTCCCGCTACACCAAGCCGCGGACGGTGCGGCGGGACCGCTGGTTCGGCACGGGGGTGCTGAAACTGGCCATGCCCGGCCGGCCCTGGTCGGTGTGGCTGTTCTGGGACCCGGGATGGCGGTTCAAGAACTGGTACGTCAACCTGGAGGAGCCGCTGACCCGGTGGTCCGGCGGCGTCGACTCCGAGGATCACTTCCTGGACATCTCCGTCCACCCGGACCGCAGTTGGCACTGGCGTGACGAGGACGAATTCGCGCAGGCCAGGCAGGACGGCCTGGTCGACGACGCCCTCGCCGAACGCATCCGCAGCGCCGGCAAGCAGGCCGTGGAGGTGATCGACGCCTGGGGTCCGCCGTTCAGCGACGGCTGGGAGCACTGGCGGCCCGATCCCTCGTGGACGGTCCCGCCGCTGCCGGACGACTGGGACCGTACGCCCGCGCACATGTCCTCATGAGACCCTTGATGCGCCCCCGGGCACGAAACGTAGGATCGTCCTCCGCAAGGGCTCATGGCAGCAACTGCCCGGACAGGCACCGAGTCTGACCCGATGTCACCGAGGGGCGGCAGGACGTGACAACCTCTGACCACGCCGGAATTCCGTTCCCGGGGCACGTATTACGGGTATCGGCACTTCGGCGGGACGAACTGCACGCGCGGCGCGCAGTCGCTGACGGATGGATTCGACACGCGTGACGGAGCACCCCACGTCCTACGAACGTCCCCAGCCGGGCGCAGACCCCGCGGAAGCCGGCGGGGCGTTCCTGCGTACCTCCACGCCCGCACACACCGCGGGCACTCCCGCGCTGCCCGCGCAGGCGCCGCGCGGCGCCGACGCCCCGCCGGGCCCGGCCGCACCGCGCGCGCAGAGCCGCGCGGACGCCGCTCAGGGCCGCGCCGAGGCCGGGCAGGGCCCGGACCCCGGCCCGGAGCACGCCCAGCCGGCGTCCGCGGAGACCGGCACCCACCGGCCCCGCCCGGCGCCCGAGGGGATCCCCGCGCAGCCGGACGGCCACGCGCCCCGCGCCGGGAGCGCGCCCTTGGGCGCGGAGCGGCGGACCGGGCAGGGACCCCAGCCGGGGCAGCCCACGCCGATGCGGCGCGACGGCGACCGGCTCCGGTTCGTCGGCGCGGCGACCCGGCGCATCGCCCGCGGCCTGGACCTCGACGAGATCGTGATGGGGCTGTGCCGGGCGACCGTCCCGACGTTCTCCGACGCGATCCTGGTCTATCTGCGCGACCCGCTGCCGGTCGGCGACGAACGCCCCACGGGCCCGCTGGTGCTGCGGCTGCGCCGCACCGACCGCATCCCCGTGGAGCGGGACAGCGAGGCCGGTTTCGCGCCGCTGCCGCCGCCCGCGCAGCAGCCCGAGCCGTGGGAGCTGGCGGAGCTGTCCTCGGTGGCGGCCGAGCTGTGCGAGGTGCGCACCGGCGGTGCGCTCGCCGAGGTGCTGCGCGGGGTGCGGCCGGTGTTCGCCGACGCGCCCGCGGCGCGGGCGGCGCTGCCCGAACTCCTCGGCGCGGGCGGCGACCTGGTCGTGCCCAGCGGGCAGCGGGCCATCCTCGCCCCGCTGCGCGGCCGGCGCCGCGTCATCGGCGCCGCCGTGTTCCTGCGCCGGCCCGAACGGCTCGCCTTCGAGACGGACGACCTGCTCGTCGCCGCGCAGCTCGCCACGCACAGCGCGCTCGGCATCGACAAGGCGGTGCTGTACGACCGTGAGGCGTACATCGCCGACGAGCTGCAACGCACGATGCTCCCGGAGACCCTGCCCCGCCCCACGGGCGTACGGCTCGCCTCCCGCTATCTGCCGGCCGCGGAGACCGCGCGGGTGGGCGGCGACTGGTACGACGCGATCCCGCTGCCCGGCAGCCGGGTCGCCCTCGTCGTCGGCGACGTCATGGGGCACTCCATGACATCGGCGGCGATCATGGGCCAGCTGCGGACGACCGCGCAGACCCTCGCGGGGCTCGACCTGCCGCCGCAGGAGGTGCTGCACCACCTCGACGAACAGGCGCAGAGGCTCGGCACGGACCGCATGGCGACCTGCCTGTACGCGGTGTACGACCCGGTGTCGCACCGCATCACCGTCGCCAACGCCGGCCATCCGCCGCCCGTCCTGCTGCACCTGGGCGGCCGTGCCGAGGTGCTGCGGGTGCCGTCCGGCGCGCCGATCGGCGTCGGCGGTGTCGACTTCGAGGCCGTCGAGCTGGACGCGCCCGCCGGGGCGACCCTGCTGCTGTACACCGACGGCCTGGTGGAGTCCCGGCTGCGGGACGTGTGGACCGGCATAGAGCAGTTGCGGGAGAAGCTCGCCGCGACCGCGCAGCTGACCGGGCCGGACCATCCGCCGCCGCTGGAGGCGCTGTGCGACGAGGTGCTGGACATGCTCGGGCCGGGCGACCGGGACGACGACATCGCGCTGCTCGCCGCCCGCTTCGACGGGATCGCGCCGAGCGATGTCGCGTACTGGACGCTGGAGCCGGAGGACGCCGCTCCGGGCAAGGCGCGCAGGCTGGCCCGGCGGGCGCTGGCCCGCTGGGGTCTGGAGGAGCTGGGCGACTCGGTGGAGCTGCTGGTCAGCGAGGTCGTCACCAACGCGGTGCGGTATGCGTCCCGGCCGGTCACGCTGCGGCTGCTGCGCACCGACGTGCTGCGCTGCGAGGTCGGCGACGACGTGCCGCAACTGCCCCGGCTGCGGCAGGCGCGCGCCACGGACGAGGGCGGGCGCGGCCTGTACCTGGTGAACCGGCTGGCGCGGCGCTGGGGCGCGACCCGGCTGAGCACCGGCAAGGTGGTGTGGTTCGAGCTGAACCGGGCGTGAGGGGCGGGGTCTGCGGCCGGGGCCCCCGGGCGCGGGCTCTGCACGAGGTCGGCGCGGTCCCCGGGCGGGGTTCCGATGGCCCGGCGCGGTCCCGCAGGGCCCCGGCGGCTCCTGAGGGTCGTACGGACGTGTGAAGGGCGCCCGGCGTCACGCCGGGCGCCCTTCTGCGCTCCCCTGCCGGTGATCCACCGGTCGTCCACCGGTCGCCTTTACCGGTCGTCGTCGCCGAACCGGTCGATCGGGTTCTCCGGTTCCTGCGTCGCCGACTCCGACGGCGGCGGTGACGTCGTCGGCGGCTGCGTCGTAGGCGTCTGCGTGGGCGCCTGCGTCGTCGGCTCCTCCGTCGGTTCCTCCGTCGTCGGCTCCTCGGTCGGTTCCTCCGTGGTCGGGGTCTCCGACGGCTCCTGAGATGTCGGCGTCTGCGACGGCGTGGCCGACTCGGGCGGCTCGACCGCGGCGCCCTGATCGGTCTCCAGGTCGAACTCGCTGACCTTGCTCTGCACGCCGAAGGTGTACGCCGCCCAGATCTGCGCCGGGTAGCCGCCGCCGTTCACGCGGCCCTTGCCGGGCAGGCGTCCGGTGGCGCCGGTCAGGGGGGTCTGGGCGTGGGTCTTGGCGTCCTCGCCGAACAGGCCGACGGAGGTGACCAGGTCGGGGGTGTAGCCGGTGAACCAGGCCGACTTGTTGTTGTCGGACGTACCGGTCTTGCCGGCGACCTTCTGCCCGTTGCGCATCGGGTTGTCGCGGACGGACCTGCGGGCCGTACCGTCGTCGACGACGCCGGTGAGGACGGACGTCACCGTGTCGGCGGCCTCCCGGCTGATGACCTGCTCACCGACCGCCTTCGGCATCTCCACGGTGCGGGAGATGTGCTCCACCGACTTGATGAGCGTCGGCGTGACCTTCTTGCCGTGGTTGTCGAGGGTGGCGTACACCCCGGCCATCTGAAGCGGGCTGGCGCCCATCGAGCCGAGGGTCTGCGCGGGCACCGCCGGCAGCTTCTCGGTGTCCATGCCGAGGTCGCCGGCGACCTTCAGCACGTTCTTCATGCCGACGTCGACGCCCATCTGTGCGAACACGGAGTTGACCGACTCGTTCATCGCGGACTGGACGGTGATGGGGCCGTAGTTCGCGCCGTCCTCGTTCTCCGGGGCGAAGCCGACCTTCGTGCCGCCGTCCACGACCGGCCGTTCGCTGGTGCCGTCGTAGATCGTGTTCGCGGTGATCGGCTGCCCGGACTGGGTCTCGGCGCCCTCGTCGACGGCCGCGGCGAGGATGACCGGCTTGAAGGTGGAGGCGGGCTGGTAGTCCTCGCGGGTGGCGTTGTTCGTGTAGTGCTTGAAGTAGTCAACGCCGCCGTACATGGCGACGATCGCGCCGGTCTTCGGGTTCACGGAGACCGCGCCGGCCTGCACGTTCGCGTCGACCTTGCGTTCCTTCGGGTCGAGCTTGCTGGTGAGCTGCTCCTTGACGGCGTTCTCCAGCGTGGCCTGCTTCTTCTTGTCGATGTTGAGGGTGATCGTCCAGCCGCCGCGCTTGACCAGCGCGAGCGCGTCCTTGTAGTCCTCCGCGGCGCCCTGGGCGACGAGCTGCCGGGCGAGCTGGGCGTTGGCCGCCTCGACCAGGTAGCCCTTCTGGCCGCCGAGTCCGGCGGACGGCTTGGGGTCCTTGGGCACGGGGAACTTCAGCGAGGCCCGCTCGCCCTGGTCCAGCCAGCCCATCTCGACCATGTTGTCCAGCACGTAGTTCCAGCGCTGCTGGACGAGTTTCTTGCCGGTGTCGGAGGCGGTCGCCCAGTCGTACTGGCTGGGAGCCTGGAGCAGCGCGGCCAGGTAGGCGCCCTGCGCGACGTTCAGGTCCTCGGCGTCGATGCGGTAGTAGGCCTGGGCGGCGGCCTGGATGCCGTAGGCGCCGCGGCCGTAGTAGCTGGTGTTGATGTAGCCGGCGAGGATGTAGTCCTTGGACTTCTCCCGGTCCAGCTTCAGCGAGATCACCATCTCCTGAAGCTTGCGGGAGACGGTCTGTTCCTGGCTGAGGTAGTAGTTCTTGACGTACTGCTGGGTGATCGTGGAGCCGCCCTGCGCGCCCTTGCCGGAGAGCGTGTTGATCACGCCTCGGGCGGTGCCCTTCAGGTCGATGCCGGAGTCCTGGTAGAAGGTCTTGTTCTCGGCGGCGACGAAGGACCGCTGGACCTTCTTGGGCACCTTCGCGAGGTCGACGATCTCCCGGTTGACCTCGCCGTCGCGGGTCATGATCGAGCCGTCGCTGTATTTGTAGACGTTGCTCTGCAGCTTGGCGTCGGCGTTGCCCTCCGGGATGTCGATCATCATGTACAGCACGATGAAGGCGCCGATGCCGAGCAGGCACAGGCCGAGGAACGTGCCGAGGATCTTCTTCCAGGTGAACAGCCGGCGTATCCGGCTCTTGCCGCCCGCCTGCGACGAGCGGCGGCGCTTGGGGGCCGCGCGGCGGCCACCGCGCTGCCGCGCTCGTCTCTCATCCGCTCGTCCCATGGGTTGCTTCGCTCCGCTCCGTCGTCTTCCGCCACACGAGAGGTGCCGGGCCCAGGTCAGCTCAGAAAGCTAACACCGCTGTATGTGACAAAGTCCGTCCGATCCGGTCGTTACGGACGTGACAATGAGCACCCCCTGCCATGGAACCGACGCCGCAAGAGGGTTGAGAGTTGCCCCTGCCGGAAAAAGTGCTATCACTTAGTTATCGCCGCGCTAACACTGCGGCCACGTCGGACCTCACAGAACGGGGGACCCCATGTCCGAGAACGTCGACGTACCCGAGATGCCCGCACCACGTGTCCGCGAGTTCCCGGCGCGCAGCATCGGCGGCGGCCTCGCCCTGCTGCTCGGGCTGATCGGGCTCGGAGCGGCCATCGCGCTGTTCGCCGGGGCGGAGAAGAACCCGCTGTTCGCCGTCGGCGGCGCCGTCGTCCTGCTCGCCGCCCTCATAGGGCTGCGCGGACTGAACACGGTGGCGCCCGGCGAGGCCCGCGTCGTCCAGCTCTTCGGCCGCTACCGCGGCACCATCCGGCAGGACGGGCTGCGCTGGGTGAACCCCTTCACCTCGCGGCGGAAGATCTCCACCCGCGTCCGCAACCACGAGACGGCCGTCCTCAAGGTCAACGACGCCTACGGCAACCCGATCGAACTGGCCGCGGTCGTGGTGTGGAAGGTGAACGACACCGCGCAGGCCACGTTCGAGGTGGACAACTACCTGGAGTTCGTCAGCACGCAGACCGAGGCGGCCGTACGGCACATCGCCATCGAGTACCCGTACGACGCCCATGAGGAGGACGGCCTGTCACTGCGCGGCAACGCCGAGGAGATCACCGAGAAGCTCGCCGCGGAGCTGCACGCGCGCGTGGAGGCGGCCGGCGTCCAGATCATCGAGTCCCGCTTCACCCACCTCGCCTACGCCCCCGAGATCGCCTCCGCGATGCTCCAGCGGCAGCAGGCCGGCGCGGTCGTCGCCGCCCGGCGGGAGATCGTGGACGGCGCCGTCGGCATGGTCGAGGCGGCGCTCGCCCGGATCGCCGAGCAGGACATCGTCGACCTGGACGAGGAGCGCAAGGCCGCGATGGTGTCCAACCTGATGGTGGTGCTGTGCGGGGACCGCGCCCCGCAGCCCGTCCTGAACACCGGGACGCTCTACCAGTGACCCCGGAAGCCGAGGGGACGCCCTCGCGGCGCCGGCCGCAGCAGCGCAAGCAGGTGCTGCTGCGGCTGGACCCGCAGGTGTACGAGGCACTGGCCCGCTGGGCCGGTGACGAGCTGCGCTCCGCCAACGCGCAGATCGAGTTCCTGCTGCGCAAGGCGCTCGCGGAGGCCGGGCGGCTGCCCCGGGACGCCGGGCCGATACCCCGGCGCGGACGCCCGCCCGGCTCCGGCGGACCGGGGCGCGGCCCCGATGTTCCAGAACCGTGACAATCGGCTCCGACCTGCCCGTTCCCACGCCCTGATGTGACGTGCACACTCCGCGTATACACCTGGCGTATACACCATGTGTACAGTCGTGCTCATGTCCATCGGTCACACCCTTCTGGGACTCCTGGAGTCCGGGCCCCGCCACGGCTACGACCTGAAGCGGGCCTTCGACGAGAAGTTCGGTCACGACCGGCCGCTGCACTACGGCCAGGTCTACTCGACGATGTCCCGACTGCTGAAGCACGGCCTCGTCGAGGTCGACGGCATCGAGGCCGGCGACGGCCCCGAACGCAAGCGGTACGCCATCACCGACGCCGGCATCACCGACGTCGAACGCTGGCTCGCCACCCCGGAGAAGCCCGAGCCGTACCTCCAGTCGACCCTCTACACCAAGGTCGTCCTCGCGCTGCTCACCCACCGGAACGCCGCCGACATCCTCGACACCCAGCGCGCCGAGCACCTGCGCAGCATGCGCATCCTCACCGACCGCAAACGCAAGGGCGACCTCGCCGACCAGCTGATCTGCGACCACGCCCTGTTCCACCTGGAGGCCGACCTGCGCTGGCTCGAACTGACCGCGGCCCGCCTCGACAAGCTGCGTCAGGCGGTGGTGTCCTCATGACCGCGCCCGCCGGCTCCCTCCTCGTCGCCGAGGGCCTGCGCAAGGCCTACGGCCCCACCGTCGCCCTCGACGGCGCCGAGTTCTCCATCCACCCCGGCGAGGTCGTCGCCGTCATGGGCCCCTCCGGCTCCGGCAAGTCGACCCTGCTGCACTGCCTCGCCGGCATCGTCACCCCCGACGCCGGGACCATCCTCTACGACGGCCGCGACCTCGCGCGGATGAACGACGCCCAGCGCAGCGCCCTGCGCCGCTCCGAGTTCGGGTTCGTCTTCCAGTTCGGCCAGCTCGTACCGGAACTGACCTGCGTGGAGAACGTCGCCCTGCCGCTGCGGCTCAACGGCACGCCCCGCAAGAAGGCCGAGCAGACCGCGCTGGAGTGGATGCGCCGACTGGAGGTCCACGACCTCGCCGGCAAACGGCCCGGCGAGGTCTCCGGCGGTCAGGGCCAGCGCGTCGCCGTCGCCCGCGCCCTCGTCACCGGCC
Organism: Streptomyces sp. XM83C; assembly: GCF_023072675.1. GTDB lineage: Bacteria > Actinomycetota > Actinomycetes > Streptomycetales > Streptomycetaceae > Streptomyces > Streptomyces thermocoprophilus. The sequence continues at coordinate 9,981 of NZ_JALLGL010000059.1, read as the reverse complement.
CGCGCGTCCTCTTCGCCGACGAACCGACCGGCGCCCTCGACTCCCTCAACGGCGAACGCGTGATGGAACTCCTCACCGAGTCCGCACGCTCCTCCGGCACCGCCGTCGTCCTCGTCACCCACGAGGCCCGCGTCGCCGCCTACTCCGACCGCGAGATCGTCGTCCGCGACGGCAAGTCCCGCGACATGGAGCGCATCGTATGAGCGCCGTACGACAGTGGAGCCGCGACCTGGCCATGGGCGTACGGTTCGCCTTCGGCGGCGGACGCGAGGGCTGGACCCGCACCCTCCTCACCGCCGTCGGCGTCGGCCTCGGCGTGACCCTGCTGCTGCTGACCACCGCCGTACCGAACGTGCTGGCGGAGCGCTCCGCCCGCGAGCACGCACGCGCCGACCACACCTTCAGCCAGCCGGAGCGGCCCAAGGGCCCCGACACCCTCGTCGTCGCCGACGCCAACACCCAGTTCGGCGCCGAGGACGTCCGCGGCCGACTGCTGGAGCCCGAGGGCCCGAAGGCACCCCGGCCGCCGGGCGTGGACCGGCTGCCCGGACCCGGCGAGATGGTCGTCTCCCCCGCGCTGAAGAAACTCCTCGCCTCCGACAGCGGCGCACTGCTGCGGGAGCGGCTGCCGTACCGCGTCACCGGCACCATCGGCGAAGAGGGCCTGGTCGGCTCCCAGGAACTCACCTACTACGCCGGCGCCACCGGGCTCGCCCAGCGCATCGACAGCTCCAGCGTGGCGCGGATCGTCGCCTTCGGCGAGGACGTCCGAGGACAGGAGGACGAACGCCTCGACCCCGTCCTCATCCTGCTCATCCTCGTCATCTTCACCGTGCTGCTGATGCCGGTCGCCGTGTTCATCGCCGCGGCCGTACGGTTCGGCGGCGAACGCCGCGACCGGCGGCTCGCCGCGCTGCGGCTCGTCGGCTCCGACAGCCGCATGACCCGGCGCATCGCCGCCGGCGAGGCCCTCGGCGGCTCCCTGCTCGGCCTCGTCCTCGGCACGGTGTTCTTCCTGATCGGCCGCCAGGCCGCGGGCTCGGTCGAGGTGCTGGGCACCAGCGTCTTCCCCAGCTACCTCACGCCCACCCCCGCGCTCGCCGCGCTCGTCGCCGTCGCCGTGCCCGCCGCGTCCGTCCTGGTCACCCTGCTCACCCTGCGCGGCGTCGTCATCGAACCGCTCGGCGTCGTCCGCACCGCCAAGCCCTCGCGGCGCCGGCTGTGGTGGCGGCTGCTGCTGCCCGTCGGCGGCCTCGCCATGCTGTACCCGATGACCGGGAAGGGCCGGGAGAACGGCGACTTCAACCAGTACCTCGTCGTCGGCGGCGTCCTGCTCCTCCTCGCCGGCGTCACCGCGCTGCTGCCGTGGATCGTCGAAGCCGTTGTCGCCCGCCTCGGCACCGGCGGCGTCTCCTGGCAGTTGGCGATCCGCCGGCTCCAGCTCAGCAGCGGCACCGCCGCCCGCACCGTCAACGGCATCGCCGTCGCCGTCGCCGGGGCGATCGCCCTACAGATGCTCTTCGCAGGCGTCGAGGGCGACTACCGCGAACCCACCGGCAAGGACCTGCGGCGCGCACAGATGCAGGTCGATCTGCGCGAGGACACGAAAGCCACGATCGACGGCGACAACGGCGCCCTCGCACAGCTGCGGTCCACGAAGGGCGTGGAGCAGGCGATCCTGCTCTCCCACAGCTACTTCTCCGAGCGGGCGAAGAACCCCGAGCACACCGTCGAGGTCACCGTCGGCGACTGCGACGCGCTGCGCCTGCTCGCGAACCTGCCCACGTGCCGCGACGGCGACGCGTTCCGGCTGACCGGCGCGGAGTACGACGAGGACCGCACCGACATCGTCAAGGCCGGCGCCACCGTGTGGTTCGACCCCAGCGCCGACGGCGACAAGGGCAAGGAGATCGCCTGGAAGATCCCCGCCGGCGTCCGCACCGCCCCCTCCGTGGACGGCCTGCACGGCTACCGCGTCGGAGGCATGCTGCTCACGCCGAGCGCGCTGCCGAAGAACGTGCGGAGCACCCTCTACAGCGACATCTACCTGCGGCTCGACCGGTCGATGCCCGAGGCGGCGGACCATGTCCGCAACACCGCCTGGCGGCTCGACCCGCTCGCCGGCGCGTGGATGTGGGAGAGCACGCAGGAGTCGAAGAAGTTCGCCGCCATCCGGCAGGGCCTCTTCGTCGGCGCGGCGTGCGTGCTCACGCTCATCGGGGCGAGCCTGCTGGTGTCGCAGCTGGAACAGCTCAGGGAACGGCGCAAGCTGCTGTCGTCGCTGGTCGCGTTCGGTACGCGGCGCAGGACGCTGGGGCTGTCCGTGCTGTGGCAGACGGCCGTGCCCATCGCCCTGGGGCTGCTGCTGGCCTCGGCGGTCGGGCTGACGCTGGGCGCCGTGCTGCTGCGCATGACGGCGACGGCGGTACGCGTCGACTGGGCCAGTGTCCTGACGATGACCGGCATCGGCGCGGGCGTCGTCCTCGCGGTCACCGCGCTGAGCCTGCCGCCGCTGGCCCGGCTGATGCGGGCGGACGGCCTGCGCACGGAGTGAGACGCAGGGTGCGGGGGGCTTCTTCCCCGCACCCCTGCCCACCGGCGCGCCGGTGGGGCCGCGTTGCGCAGTTCCCCGCGCCGCTGTTCGTGGCGGGGCCATCGTGCCCACCTGCGGGCCGGTGGGGCCTGGTCGCGCAGTTCCCCGCGCCCCTGTCTTGGCCGGGCCATCGTGTCCACCTGCGGGCCGGTGGGGCCTGTCGCGCAGTTCCCCGCGCCCCTGTCTTGGCGGGGCCATCGTGCCCACCTGCGGGCCGGTGGGGCCTGGTCGCGCAGTTCCCCGCGCCCCTTCGGGGTTTCGTTTCCACCTGCGGCCCGGTGAGGGGTTCTCGCGCAGTTCCCCGCGCCCCTGAGTGCCTGCGGCGGCCTGTGTCCGGGGGTGCGTGGTTGCGGTTGCGCCTACGGGCGGTGGGTGGGTCGGGTGCGCGCCGGGGGGTGTCCGTCCTCGGTGCGACGCTGGGATTCTCAGATTCGTGCCGGGCGTTTTCGCCGCACGCTGCGGGCGGGCACCCCCCGACACGCCCCCTCCCGCCGCACGGCGGCTGCGGGCCGTCGACGGCCGAGGTCCACGGGGCGACCCCGGTGCGAGCGGTCGGGCAGTCGTAGCTGCGGGCAGTCGTGCCGATGGGGCGATGGGGGGTACCCCTGCTCGTGAGCGCGGCGGCGTCCCGTCAGTGCCGAGTGCCCTCGTAACGCCGGGGCGCTGACCTGCCCCGAAGAGGCCCGCACCCGCGTCGAGCCGGCCCCAGGGCGCGCCTGCCGTCGGGGCGCTGGGCGCGGGGGGCCGGGGCCCCCGGCCACGAACGGGGTGTCAGGAGGCGACCCGTACCGGCAATGTCCGCAGCGCCTCTCGGAGCGCCGACGCGAGTTCCTCGTACTCCGCCCCCCGCGCCGCCCCGGCCCGCATGGCGAGGGCGATGCGCCGGGCCGGCGCCGGCGGGGCGAACGTACCGGTGAGCAGCCGGCTGCTCCGCGCCGTCTCCAGCGGCAGCGCCGTCCGCGGCAGCAACGTGCACCCCATCCCCCCGGCGACCAGCTGGACCAGCGTGGACAGCCCGGCGGCCGTCGTCGTGACCGGCGCGTCCTCCCGCCCCGCCTCCCGGCAGATCTCCAGCGCCTGGTCCCGCAGACAGTGGCCCTCGTCGAGCAGCAGCAGATGCAGTTCCTTCAGCGCCTCCCGCCCGATGCCCTCCCGCCCGCCGAGCGGGTGCCCGATCGGCGTGACCAGGACGAAGTCCTCGTCGAAAAGGGGGAGTTCGACCACCCCCGGCACCCCCAGCGGCACCGCGAGCAGCAGCAGATCGAGCCGCCCGTTCTGCAGCCCGTCCAGCAGGCTCGCGGTCTGTTCCTCGTGCACCTGCAGATCGAGGTCGGGACAGCGGTCGTGCACGAGGTGCAGCACGGTCGGCAGCAGATACGGCGCCACGGTCGGGATGACACCGAGCCGCAGCACCCCGGTGAACGGCGCCCGTACCGCCTCGGCCTCCTCCAGCAGCGCCTGCACCTCGTCGAGCACGGCCTTGGCGCGCACCGCGAGCCTCTCCCCCGCGGGCGAGAGCAGTACCTTCCGCGTCGTACGCTCGAGGAGCGTGACACCGAGTGTCTCCTCCAGCGCGGACACCGCGCCGGACAGGGCCGGCTGGCTCATCCCTATCGCCGCGGCCGCGTCCCGGAAGTGCAGGTGTTCGGCGACCGCCGCGAACGCCCGGAGCTGGGACAGGCTGGGCTGCCGTCGTCTCGTGCCGCTGCTCAAGGGTCCCCTCACTGATAAGTGCTGCCGATCAACTCGACCGAGTGTAGCTATTTCACGAATCAATGCACGCTGTGCCAACATCAACATCGTCCAACCCATGGGAAACACCAGCAAAAGGGGTGTTTCTTCGCTGCAAGGAGAGCGTGTGCTCACTGTCGGTGACAAGTTCCCCGAGTTCGAACTGACCGCCTGCGTCTCGCTGGAGAAGGGCAAGGAGTTCGAGAAGATCAACCACAAGACCTACGAGGGCAAGTGGAAGGTGATCTTCGCATGGCCCAAGGACTTCACCTTCGTGTGCCCCACCGAGATCGCCGCCTTCGGCAAGCTGAACGACGAGTTCGCCGACCGTGACGCGCAGATCCTGGGCTTCTCCGGTGACTCGGAGTTCGTCCACCACGCCTGGCGCAAGGACCACGACGACCTGCGCGACCTGCCGTTCCCGATGATGGCCGACTCCAAGCACGAGCTGATGCGCGAGCTGGGCATCGAGGACGAGGAGGGCTTCGCCAAGCGTGCCGTCTTCATCGTCGACCAGAACAACGAGATCCAGTTCTCCATGGTGACCGCCGGCTCCGTCGGCCGTAACCCCAAGGAGGTCCTGCGGGTCCTGGACGCCCTCCAGACGGACGAGCTGTGCCCGTGCAACTGGAACAAGGGCGACGAGACCCTGGACCCGGTCGCCCTGCTGGCTGGTGAGTGAGGCATGTCCCTCGACTCCCTGAAGTCCCGTATACCGGACTACGCCAAGGACCTGAAGCTCAATCTGGGTTCGGTCATCGGCAACTCCGAGCTTCCCGCCCAGCAGCTGTGGGGCACGGTGCTGGCCACGGCCATCGCCTCGCGTTCCGCGATCGTGCTGCGGGAGCTGGAGCCGGAGGCGAAGGCGAACCTCACGCCGGAGGCGTACCAGGCCGCCAAGGCCGCCGCCGCGATCATGGCGATGAACAACGTCTTCTACCGGACGCGCCATCTGCTGTCGGACCACGAGTACGGCAACCTGCGCGCCGGTCTGCGGATGAACGTCATCGGCAACCCGGGTGTCGACAAGGTCGACTTCGAGCTGTGGTCGTTCGCGGTGTCCGCGATCAACGGCTGCGGCATGTGCCTGGACTCGCACGAGCAGGTGCTGCGCAAGGCGGGCCTGGACCGTGACGTCATCCAGGAGGCCTTCAAGATCGCCTCGGTGATCCAGTCGGTCGGCGTCACCCTGGACGCGGAGGCCGTCCTGGCGGACGCCCAGTAGGCGCGGTACACGGCACAGGGCCCCGGCCACCGGAAGGACGCTCCTCGCGTCCGGAAGGTGGGCGGGGCCCTGTCGTTCGTCGCCGTGCACGGGCCGGGGCGATCGGCGGCGCTGCTGCCGTCGTCCGTCCGCGGTACGGGCCGGGGGTGCCCCGTCGGCTACGGCTGTTCCTCGCCCGGCGGCGACGCCGGCGGCTTCTGTCCGCTCACCGGCACCGCAGGCGACGCGTCCGTGGAGGTGGCGCCGCGCGGCGGCGGGGCGTCGCGCAGGGCGGGCCCGCGGGAGTACGCCCGCAGATAGCCGGCGACGGTGTTCGTCACCGCCACCAGCGGTACGGCCACCACCGCGCCGCCGATCCCGGCCACCATGCCGCCGGCGGCCACGGACAGCACCACGGCCAGCGGATGCACGCGTACGGCCCGGCCGAGGATGAACGGCTGCAGGATGTGACCCTCGATCTGCTGCACCGCGAGGACGACGACCAGCGTCATCACGGCCGTGAACACGCCCTGCGTCACCAGCGCCACGACGACCGCGAGCGCCCCGGAGACGACCGCGCCGACGAGCGGGATGAACGCGAACAGGAAGATGAACACGGCGAGCGGCACGGCCATCGGCACATCGAGGAAGTAGATGCCGATGCCGATGAACACGGCGTCGATCAACGCGACCAGGACCGTGCCCCGGACGTACGCGGTGAGCGTCGCCCACGCGCGCGGTCCGGCGCCGGCCACGCCCGGCCGGGCGGCTGCGGGCACCAGCTTCAGGAACCACTCCCAGATGCGCCGTCCGTCGTACAGCAGGAACAGCGTGGAGAAGACGGTCAGCAGAATCCCGGTCAGGGCCTCCACGACGACCTGGACGCCTTCCAGCCCGGCCGAGGTGATCTGGTCGGTGTTGGCGCCGATCGCCTCGCGGAGGTTCTGCGCGATCTGGTTGATCTGCTTGTCGGTGACGTGGAAGGGGCTGTTCAGCAGCCACTTGCGCAGTTCGTCGATGCCGTCCTGGATCTGGTCGGAGAGGTCGTCGATGTTCTCCATGACCTGCCAGGACACGAACCAGCCGATCAGGCCCATGATGACGAAGCCGAGGATCGCGGTGAGCGCGGTCGCCGGCCCGCGCGGTACGCCCATGCGCCGCAGCCGTGCCACCGTCGGCTGGAGCAGCGCGGTGATGAGCAGCGCGGTGACGAAGGCGAGGACGACGAGCTGGACGGCGCTGATGACCTTCATCAGCACCCAGAGAGTCCCGGCGAGCACCAGCAGCCGCCACCCGGCCTCGGCGGCGACACGCACGCCCCAGGGGACCGCCTGGGCGGGGTCGGGTCGGACGGGCGCGGCAGCGGGCTCGTACTCGACGGCGGTCACGGGGGCGGGCTCGGGTTCGGGTGCCTGCCGTTCCCGTTCCGCTTCGGCGCGCCGCTCGTCGAGCCGTTCCCCCATCTCACTGAGGCCCGCGCCGATGCGGCCGAGCCATCGTGGCACTCGCGACATGATCCGTCCTCTTCCCCCGTCTCGCCCCACCACTCCCCCCCAGGGGTCGTCGTGTCAGACCGTACAGGGCACAAGCCCCTCTCCGTGAGGACGGGGAGGGGCTTGCGAAGGTTGATCGGCGGTGCCGGAAATCTGGCGTACGGGCCGAAGGCGCGGCCTAGTACCAGTGGTTGGCCTGCCAGAACGCCCAGGCGTCGCAGGGGCTGCCGTACCGCGCGTTCATGTAGTTCAGGCCCCACTTGATCTGGGTGGCCGGGTTGGTCTGCCAGTCGGCGCCGGCGGAGGCCATCTTGGAGCCGGGCAGGGCCTGGAAGAGGCCGTAGGCGCCGGAGGACGGGTTCACGGCGCGGTAGTTCCAGCTGGACTCGTGGTCCACGATGTTGCTGAAGCACTGGAACTGACCGGCGGAGACCATCTGCCGGGCCATCGCCTGGATCTGAGCGACGGTGTACGAGCTCTGCACGGGGAAGTCGGCGGAGCTGCGGCTCGCGGCGGCCTTGGCCTCGGCGCGTTCCTTGGCTTCCTTCGCCGCCTTCTCGGCGGCTTCCTTCTTCGCGATCGCGGTCTCGGCGGCCGCCTTGCGGGCCGCCTCCTCGGCGTCCTTCTTCGCGGTCGCGTCCGCAGCGATGGCCTGCGCGTCGGCCTGCTGCGTCAGGGACGCGGCCTGGACCTGGGCCTGCTGGCCCGCGGGAATGTCCGCGAGCAGCGTCGCGTCGGCCGCCAGTGCTTCGGCGTCGTTGTTCTGCGCTGCGGTGCTGCCCGAGGCAACGCCGACGACGCTTCCGACAGCGGTGACTGCGGTGGCGGAGGCCACTGCGAATCCCCGGACCGAGATCCGGCTCACACGGTTTCCTTCCAGCATCGCCCGCTTCGGTGACCCTGGCGGACGCAATCGTGCCCCTGGCACTGGCCTCCCCAACTGCGGGTCACGGGAGGCACGGGCCCGGTGGGCAACTCCCGCTCGGGAGCGCCGCGTGGTGCTCGGGCGGCATACGACGGCTGCTATGGAGTTGGTGTTCCTGCTGTGGTGCCGGACCGCTGGGGGTACGGCTGTGTCGTATGCGGGGCCTGACAGGAGTGAGACTCTGCCGTAACCCGACACCGCAAGGCAATTCCGAGTTGCGTGTGAAAGCTCACATCCCGTTTGGCCCAGGGGATTTCATCGAACGCGCACATGCGAGGGCGCCGCCGGACTAGGCTCTTGCCTTCGTCCGACGGCGCCAACCGCTGCGTAACCTCTGTGAAGTTGGTCGATCCGCTCAGCTTCGCTCAAGTTCTGCCAAGTCGGGTCAGATGTGGCCGTCCTCCAGCATTTCGGTCACAAGTGCGGCGATCTGGGACCTCTCGGACCTGTTGAGCGTGACGTGCGCGAAGAGCGGGTGCCCCTTCAGCTTCTCCACGACGGCGACGACACCGTCGTAACGCCCGACGCGCAGATTGTCCCGCTGTGCCACGTCATGGGTGAGTACGACCCGTGAGTTGGCGCCGATCCGGGACAGCACCGTCAGCAGCACGTTCCTCTCCAGCGACTGGGCCTCGTCGACGATGACGAACGCGTCGTGCAGCGACCGGCCCCGGATGTGGGTGAGCGGCAGCACCTCCAGCATGCCGCGCGCGGTGACCTCCTCGATGACCTCGCGGGACGTGACCGCGGACAGCGTGTCGAAGACGGCCTGCGCCCACGGGCTCATCTTCTCCGCCTCGGTGCCCGGCAGATAGCCCAGCTCCTGCCCGCCGACCGCGTACAGCGGCCGGAACACCATCACCTTCTGGTGCTGCCGCCGCTCCAGCACGGCCTCCAGGCCCGCGCACAGCGCCAGCGCCGACTTGCCGGTGCCGGCCCGGCCGCCCAGGGAGACGATGCCGACGTCCGGGTCGAGCAGCAGATCCAGCGCGATGCGCTGCTCGGCGCTGCGGCCCTTGATGCCGAACGCCTCCCGGTCCCCGCGGACCAGCCGGACGTTCCCCTCGGGGGTGACGCGGCCGAGGGCCTTGCCCCGCTCCGACTCGATGGTGAGACCCGTGTGCACGGGGAGGCCGGCCGCCTCCGGCACATACACGTGTCCCTCCTCGAAAAGGATGTCCACCTGCTCCCCGGCCAGGGTCAGTTCGGACATCCCCGTCCAGCCGGAGTTGTCCGTGATGGCCAGTTCGGCCCGGTACTCCTCGGCGAGGAGGCCCACGGAGGACGCCTTGATGCGCAGCGGCAGGTCCTTCGAGACGACGGTGACGTCGTATCCCTCGGCCTGGAGGTTGCGTGCGACCGCGAGGATGCGGGAGTCGTTGTCCCCCAGTCGGTAGCCGGTGGGCAGCACGCTGGGGTCCGAGTGGTTGAGCTCGACCCGTACGGTCCCGCCGAGGTCCCCGATGGGGATGGGGGCATCGAGGCGGCCGTACCGCACCCGGTAGTCGTCGAGCAGGCGCAGCGCCTGCCGGGCGAAGTAGCCGAGTTCGGGATGGTGCCGCTTGGCCTCCAGCTCCGTGACCACGACGACGGGGAGCACGACCTCGTGCTCGTCGAAGCGGTTCAGGGCGTTCGGGTCGGCCAGCAGGACGCTGGTGTCGAGGACGTAGGTGCGCCGGTCTGGCTTGTGGCGCTTTGTGCTGGTCACCACGGAAGGACGTACCCCCTCGGATGAGGTCGGGGAGCGACGAGACGGTGCTGGACCGGTGTCCGGCCCTCGCGTGCGAGGGGCCGTGGACCGGCCCTCCGCGGCTGCTTCCGTGCAGTGGCCGCACGGTCGGGCTGGTGCAAAGGGCCTCCCGGGCGGACGGCCCCGTGCCGTCCGCTGAGATCCGACGCCCGTGGTTCGGGTGTCGACCTGCTTGGCTTATGCCCTCGAACGTGCAATGCCATGCCGACACGGTGTCGGCGCGGCGCCGACGCGCCGGTGAACTCCGGGGGGTGCCGGGCTGTCACGGGGTGGGGTGCGCGGAGG
>NZ_JALLGL010000598.1 GCF_023072675.1 Streptomyces sp. XM83C | reverse complement strand
GGTGCGGGGGCCGCGCGGGGCGGGGACGGCCGAGGCCAGCTCCGGTATCCGGCGGGTCAGCTCGGCCAGCGGATCGGCGCCCGGCACGAGCTGCACGATCTCGCGGTCCTCGGCGTCGGCCTGTAGCGCGGGCACCAGACCGGCGTTGAGCAGCGAGGACTTCCCGGCGCCCGACGCGCCGACCAGCATGACCAGCCCGCCGCTCTCCTCCGCCGAGGCGAGCAGGGCGACCAGCGCGTCGGTGCTGCGTTCCCGCCCGTAGAACCAGCGGGCGTCCTCCCGCCGGTACGAGGCGAGCCCACGGTACGGGCAGACCGCGTCCGGCACCTCCGCCGGCGGGCCGGTGTCACCGGTCACCGTCTCCTGCCGCTCCCCGGCCGGGACGGCGACCGCCAGCTCCCACAGACGCTGCCACTGGGCCAGGTCGTACAGCCCCGGCGAGACCGGCACGGGCCGCTCCCGGCGGGCCTCCGGGATGAGGATCTGAAGCACCGCGGCGAGGGCGGCGAACTGCGCGGGCACGTTCCTCGCGCGCCGCCAGTCGCTGATCCGCTGCGCCGACACCCGCACGGGCCGCCCGCGCTCGTCGACCCGCTGCAACCGGCCGACGGCCTCGGACACCCGCTTCAGGGGAGGGTTGCCGGCCTCCTTGTACAGCAGCGCCAGCCGCTCCGCGAAGGCCGCGCGTGCTCCAGAGCCGGAACCCGGGGTCTGCAACTCCTCACCTCCACACCTGCCGGACTGTCGGGACCGGTCCTCCGGACCGGACATCCGGACCGGAAAACTCACTTTATACGGCTGACCTGCGGCAAAGGCTTTCTCCGGGGAACCGGAACCTCCTCGCCGCAGGGCTCACCTGGCAGGATCCAGACACAGCGGCGAGGCAGCCGCGGCCCGTTCGCGCAGGCCGAGGGCGCCACGCTCGGTGAGCCGGCGGCACGGTTTCCGTCACCGGAGCCAGGTCTTCCGCGTTCCCCGCCTTCCGGGCGGAACCGGCCTCCCGGCCGGCGACACCGCCCCGCGGTTTCGGCACCGGTCCCCACGAGGGGAGGGACCGGTGCCGACGAGTGTCCGGGGGCGTGTCGTAACGACGGGCGTCCGGGGCGGGTGTACGACGGGCGTCCGGGGTGGGTGTACGACGGGCGTCCGAGGCGTGTCGTACGAAGTCGAGGATCACGTTCGTACGGCGGAGTGCGCCCACCCCGGACGCCCGTCGTA
>NZ_JALLGL010000597.1 GCF_023072675.1 Streptomyces sp. XM83C | reverse complement strand
GGACATCCTGATCGGGCGGCGGGTGGTCGCGCTGGATCTGACCGGGGTGGTCGGCGGGGTGGCGCCCTGGGGGTATCTGGCGCTGCTGCTGGCGGTGTCGTGCGTGGGCGTGGACCGGTTCTTCGGGGTGACCAGCGGATGGATAAGGGACGTCGCCACCGCTCAGGCCGTGCAGCGCAGACTCCAGACGCTCCAGTTCGACTGGGCGTCGGAGAGCGTGCGGGAGGTGCTCGGCCCGGCGGAGGGCACCGCGAGCGAGGCGGCCGAGCGGTGCCTGGGGGTGCTGCGCCGCTTCTCGGAGGACGTCACGGAGCTGGTCCGCACGGAGACGGCGGACTGGATGGTGGAGTTCCGCACCGGGAACGCGCCTATGGGCATCCAGTCGGCGGTGTCCTCCGCCGCGCTGGTGCGCGGGCCGGAGCCGAGCAGCGGCGGCGGACGGTTCTCCGTACCGCCGAACGGCGCCCGCCCGAACATGCCCCGGCAGAGGCCGCCGGAGCCGCGGTGAGGGGACCGCGCCTTCGGCCGGCTCACCCTTCCTTCCTGTACGTCAGCTTCTCCCCCGTGCCCGTGCTGACGCGTTCCAGCGTGCCGTCCGGCAGCAGCGTGACGCGGGTGGCGGCGCCCGGGGAGCAGGACGAGCGCGGGGCGCCCGAGACCACCCTCGACGGGCCGATCTGTAGCGGGCCGGACGCCGACGGCCGCGCGGTGAGGTTCGCCTCGAAGACACAGTGGTAGGTGCCCGCGTCGGTCGGCCCGTCCGCGACGAGCGTCAGTACGGTGTCGCCCACCTCGCCCTGCTCGATCGTGAGCCGGCGGGTGTTCACCCCGCTCGCGTTGTCGATCGTCGCCGTCCATGTGCCCAGGTAGGCGTCCGGCACCGCCCCGGTCGCCCGGGGTGACGCGGAACCGTCCGACAGGGACGGGGACGGCTCCGGTTCCCGGGACGGGTCGCCGGCACCGGTCGGCGCGGGCTGCGAGGTCGTCGGCGCCGGACGCGCCTCGTCGTCGCCGCCCCCGTTGAGCAGCGCGTACACCGTGCCGCCCGCGGCCACCGCAACGACCAGCGCGATCAGCACGAGCAGCACGGTCGTACGGCCGTTGCGGCGGGGCGGTGTCCCGTGATCGCCGGGCGGATACGCGCCCGCCCCGACCGGCGGCGCGCCGTACGGCGGGGTGGAGCCGGGGTGGTACGGCTGCGGGGCGGGGGCCGCGCCGCAGCCGTACCACCC
>NZ_JALLGL010000596.1 GCF_023072675.1 Streptomyces sp. XM83C | reverse complement strand
GGTGCCGGGTAGTCTCGGGGGCTGGGATATGTTTAAAAGAGACACCCCTCGACGACAACCGCCTGCCCCTCACCCTCACCGCCGGCGACCACGAACTCCATCTGCACGCCACCATGCGCTACTCACGCACCGGCGAAGGCATGCACCGCTTCACCGACCCCACCGACGGCGAAACCTACGTCTACACCCAACTCTTCCTGGACAACGTCCAACACGTCTTCCCCGCCTTCGACCAACCCGACCTCAAAGCCACCTTCGACCTCACCGTCACCACCCCCACCAACTGGACCGTCCTCACCAACAGCAACACCCACCAACAAACCGACGGCCACTGGAAAGCCGCCACCACCCCACCCATCTCCACCTACCTCGTCGCCATCGCCGCCGGCCCCTGGCACAGCATCCGCACCCAACACCGCGGACTCCCCTTCGGCATCCACTGCCGCCGCTCCCTCGCCCCCCACCTCGACGCAGACGCCGAAGAAATCCTCCACATCACCCGCGCCTGCTTCGACCGCTACCACGAAAAATTCGAAGAACCCTACCCCTTCGACTCCTACGACCAAGCCTTCGTCCCCGAATTCAACGCCGGAGCCATGGAAAACCCCGGCCTCGTCACCTTCCGCGACGAATTCGTCTACCGCTCCGCCGTCACCGACACCGAACGCCAGACCCGCGCCATGGTCATCGCCCACGAAATGGCCCACATGTGGTTCGGCGACCTCGTCACCCTCACCTGGTGGGACGACATCTGGCTCAACGAGTCCTTCGCCGAATACATGGGCTACCAAACCCTCACCGAAGCCACCCACTACACCGACACCTGGACCGACTTCGCCATCACCCGCAAAGCCTGGGGCTACGACGCAGACCAACGCCCCACCACCCACCCCGTCGCCCCCACCCAAGTCGACGACACCGCCACCGCCCTCCTCAACTTCGACGGCATCTCCTACGCCAAAGGCGCCTCAGCCCTCCGCCAACTCGTCACCTGGCTAGGCGAAAAAAACTTCCTCGCCGGCATCAACACCCACTTCCGACGACACAAATTCGCCAACGCCACCCTCACCGACTTCATCGACTCCCTCGCCGCCCACACCGACCGCGACGTCCACGCCTGGGCCGACGCCTGGCTCCGCACCACCGGAGTCGACACCCTCACCACCACCGTCGACACCCGCCCCAGCACCTGGACCCTCACCCTCCGCCACCACGGCACCCGCCCCCACCGCAC
>NZ_JALLGL010000595.1 GCF_023072675.1 Streptomyces sp. XM83C | reverse complement strand
GAGATGCAGCGTAGTCTCGTGGGCTCGGAGAGGGGTATAAGAGACAGGTCCCCGGCCGACCCGACGGCCTCCGAAGCCCCGGCCGAAGCCCTGCACGGCCTCGGCGAGCTGGCCGCCACCGGCCCGCTCGCCCACCCCGTCGCCCTGGCCTCCACCGCGCTCCTCCTCACGGGCGCCGCGCTGACCGTCGTACGCAGACCATGGCGGCGCCGCTGAGAGCCCGCTGCACGCTGCCCGGCACCTGCACCGCACATCCGTCGATCAAGGTGTGACCGGCCAGGGTACGGATCACCCGCTCCTGACTAGGCTGTGGCCGTCGGTACGCCGTGGTTCCGGCGCTCATGTCAGATGTGATTCCCGAGGCCAGGAGACGCAGCACATGGCAGAACGCAAGCCCATCGAATCGTGGCTCACCGACATGGACGGCGTGCTCATCCACGAGGGTGTGCCGATCCCCGGCGCCGACGCCTTCCTGAAGAAGCTGCGCGAGTCCGGCAAGCCCTTCCTGGTGCTGACGAACAACTCCATCTACACCCCGCGCGACCTGCACGCCCGCCTGACCCGCATGGGCCTTGAGGTGCCGATCGAGAACATCTGGACGTCGGCCCTGGCCACCGCCAAGTTCCTGGACGACCAGCGGCCCGGAGGTTCCGCGTACGTCATCGGCGAGGCCGGTCTGACCACCGCGCTGCACGACATCGGCTACATCCTCACCGACCACGAGCCGGACTACGTCGTCCTCGGCGAGACACGTACGTACTCCTTCGAGGCCATGACGAAGGCGGTCCGCCTCATCAACGCGGGCGCCCGGTTCATCTGCACCAACCCCGACGAGACCGGCCCGTCCACCGAGGGCCCGCTCCCCGCGACCGGCGCGGTCGCCGCGCTGATCACCAAGGCCACCGGCAAGCAGCCGTACTTCGCGGGCAAGCCCAACCCGCTGATGATGCGCACCGGTCTGAACGCGATCGGCGCCCACTCCGAGACCAGCGCGATGATCGGCGACCGGATGGACACCGACGTGCTGGCCGGCATGGAGGCCGGGATGCAGACGTTCCTGGTGCTGACCGGTCTGACCCGGCCCGAGCAGGTGGAGGACTTCCCCTACCGCCCGTCCCAGGTCGTGGACTCGATCGCCGACCTCGTCGACCGGATCTGACACCGGACCGGGCCCGACCCCACCTCACCGGGCCCGACCCCACCTCACCGGGCCCGGTGAGGTGGGGTCGGGCCCGGTG
>NZ_JALLGL010000594.1 GCF_023072675.1 Streptomyces sp. XM83C | reverse complement strand
GATGCTCTTATGGATGTCAAGCAGCGGTTGTGAGGTGATTCGGGGCCGCTGCGGTGGCGTTGGTGATGGTCAGGACGTGGTAGATCTCGCGGGCGACGAACCGCTTGAGGCAGCGGATGATCTCCTTCTTCGACAGGCCCTCCTTGGTTCGTCGCTCCACGTACTGCTTGGTGCGCTGGTCCCAACGCAGGCGGCAGAGCACGATCCTGTAGAGGGCCGCGTTCGCGGCCCGGTCACCACCCCGGTTGAGCCGGTGGCGGTGGGCGCGGCCGGATGACGCGGGCAGCGGGGCGACGCCGCAGAGCATGGCGAACGCCGCTTCCGAGCGGAGCCGGTCGGGGTTGTCGCCCGCGGTGACCAGCAGCTGGCCGGCGACGTCCGGGCCGACGCCGTTCAGCTCGGTCAGGGCCGGGTTGATCTCCTGGGTGAGCGGGGCTATCAGCTCGTCCAGTTCATCGATCTCCTGGCCCAGGTCACGGTGACGGCGGGCGAGCGACCGAAGGGCGATCTTCGTCGCGGTGACCGGATCGCCGACCTGGTCCAGGCTCGGGCGGAAGCCCGCGCAGATGGTCAGCAGGTCCTTGTCCTTCAGGTGCCGCAGCATGGTGCGGACACCCTCCGGCGCGGTGACGATCAGGTTCTTGATCTGCCGGGTGACGTCGGACCGCTGCTGGACCGCGCTGCGGCGGGCGACCCGCAGGGCCCGCAGGGCCTCGACCCGGCCGTCACGGAACTTCGGTGTTCCGGTGCGGCGTCCGGCGAGCGCGGCCCGGGCCGCGGCCTCGGCGTCGACCGGGTCGGACTTGCCCTGCCAGCGGCGGGTCTTGCGGTCCGGACGGTCGATCTCCACGACCGTCACATCGTGTTCGCGCAGGTAGCGGGCCAGGCCCGCGCCGTAGGCGCCCGTGCCCTCGACCCCGACCATCAGCAGGGTCCCGAAGGACTTCAGCCAGGCCAGGAGCTTGCGGTAGCCGAGCGCGGAGGCGGAGAACTGGGCCGAGCCCAGGACCCGGCCCGCCGAGTCGATCGCGGCCGCGGTGTGGGTGTCCTTGTGGGTGTCGACGCCGCCGGTGACCTCGACCTCGTACTGTGCCATCGTTGGGTGTGCCGTCCTGTCCATTCGACCGGGTGGGTTGGCACCCGTCGGCCGGGAGGGCGGACAAGACAGTGATGGGGCCTCTGGCCAGGCTCTTATGAAGTCACGTCCCCCGGCCCGACGGATGCAGGCGAACGTCCCCCGGACAGG
>NZ_JALLGL010000593.1 GCF_023072675.1 Streptomyces sp. XM83C | reverse complement strand
GGTGTTGGGGGAGGCCGAAGGTGGTGAAGGCGGTGCGTTCCGGGAGGGGGTAGGGGTTGGTGCCGGTGAGGGTGTTGAGGATGGTGGCGCTGCGCCAGGCGGTGAGTCCGAGGTCGGGTGCGCCGATGCCGTGGGTGTGGCGTTCGGCGTTTTGTACGTAGATGGTGCCGGTGATGGTGGGGTCGGTGATGATGCGGAATTTTTCGTCGATGCGGAGGCGGTCGGCGTTGTCGTGGCGGAGGTAGGGGTGGAGTGCGGCGAGGAGTTGGTCGAGGGGGCGTTCTTTGTAGCCGGTGGCGAGGATGACGGCGTCGGTGGTGAGGCGTTGGCGGGTGCCTTGTTGGGTGTGTTCGAGGTGGAGTTCGATGCGGGTGGTGGCGATGCGTCCGGCGGTGCGGACGTTGATGCCGGGGGTGAGGGTGGTGTGGGGCCAGTTGTTGTTGTGGGTCCGGCGGTAGAGCTCGTCGTGGATGGCGGCGATGGTGTCGGCGTTGATGGCTTTGTGGAGTTGCCATTGGTTTGCGAGGAGTTGGTCTCGGATGGGTTCGGTGAGGTGATGGAAGTAGCGGGTGTAGTCGGGGGTGAAGTGTTCGAGGCCGAGTTTTGAGTATTCCATGGGGGCGAATGCGGGGGTGCGCCCGATCCAGTGGATGTTTTCTTTTCCTGGGGGGCGGTGGCGTAGGAGGTCGAGGAAGATTTCGGCGCCTGATTGGCCGGTTCCGATGATGGTGATGTGTTCGGCGTTGATGATTTTGTGGCGGTGGTGGAGGTAGTCGGCTGAGTGCCAGACGGGGGCGTCGGGTGCTTTGGCGAGGGGGCGGAGGGGATGGGGGATGTGGGGTTCTGTGCCGATGCCGATGGCGATGTTGCGGGTGTAGGTGCGGCCGAGGGCTTCGGCTTGTCCGTGGGTGTCGAGTTGGGTGTGGTCGATTTCGAAGAGGTCGTGTTCGTGGTTCCAGCGGATGGTGTCGACTTGGTGGTGGAAGTGGAGGTTGGGGAGGTTGTCGGCGACCCAGCGGCAGTAGTTGTTGTATTCGGTGCGGTGGGTGTGGAGGCGTTCGGCGAAGTAGAAGGGGAAGAGGCGGTGGTGGGTTTTGAGGTAGTTGAGGTAGGTCCAGGGGTTGGTGGGGTCGGCGAGGGTGACGAGGTCGGCGAGGAAGGGGACTTGGACGGTGGCGCCGTCGATGAGGAGGCCGGGGTGCCAGTTGAAGTGGGGGTTTTGGTCGTAGAAGGCGGTGTTGAGGTGGGTGAGGGGGTGGG
>NZ_JALLGL010000592.1 GCF_023072675.1 Streptomyces sp. XM83C | reverse complement strand
TACAACCGCCGTCGCCTGCGCAAGCACAAGATCTTCGGCTACCTCACACCGGCCGAGACCAGACAGCGACATCAACACGCCCTCGCGGCATAACGAACGAGTGTCCAAGATCACGGGGAAACTTCAGTAGGGCCAACCCCGCGAAGCCAACCAGGAGGGTTGTCCACTCGGGCATATGGGCTGCTCGCATGAGGCCCGCAACGCCAAAACTCGTATCCCATCCGGCCTCTGTGATGGCCGAGCCGAAGCCCTGGATGACAAGGATGACACCGAACAACCACAACAGCCCCTGACCTGTGCTGCTGTCCGGCCTCTCGAACTGATTCGCCATGACGCGCTTTCCCTCCCGATGTCCGCACATCGTTCCGATGCGATCGCATCACATCCTGCCGCCACCCAGGATACGATGCAAGCGCATCAGAACGTGAGGGAGGAGTAAACCGTGCCCAGGCAGGTCGACTACGAGGGTCGGCGCCGACGGATCGCCGATGCGGTCTGCGCCCTGATCGCGCACTCCGGCATGGAGGCGGTCAGCCTCCGCGACGTCGCCACCCAGGCCGGCGTTTCCATGGGAGCTGTCCAGCGATGCTTCCGCACCAAGGAGGACATGCTGCTCTTCGCGCTGGAGCACATCTCCCAGCACGTCAGCGACCGCGCCAACCAGCGCATCGCCGCCACCTCCACCCCCCAAGCCGCGTCGACTCTGCTGTCCCACACCCTGGCCGAACTCGCTCTGCTAGATGAGACATCGAAGACACAGGCTCATGTCTGGCTGGCCTTCGTCGCCCATGCCCCTGCCAGCGAGAAACTGGCCGCCGTCCTGCACGACACCTACGCCAAACTGCACGACCTCATTGCCTGGATCATTCGCTACGGCCAGGACACCCAGGATTTCCCCCGGACCCTTGACCCCGATCGCGAAGCACACATGCTCCTCGCCCTGGCCGACGGCCTCACGGTCCACGTCCTGGCAGGCCACCACTCACCGGCCACTGCGCTGACCACACTTCAACGCCACATCGACCACCTGCTGGAAGATGCGTCCCGCCGCTGCTGACCCCTCCACTCCAGAAAGCGGATCCGCACCAGTCCCGGGTTGGCAGCCTGCTCACTGGATCAGGAGTTACGGGACATCACTTACGAGCTCGTGCACGGTAGGCGGTGAGGCGTCGAGGATGGCGGCGGGGCTCGGTGTTCACATCTGCCGCGCCGACGTCAGGTCCGCAGTCTGCTGGTGGGACAGCAGGGCGGCGACGGCCTGGACGG
>NZ_JALLGL010000591.1 GCF_023072675.1 Streptomyces sp. XM83C | reverse complement strand
GTCGGCCGACAGGCCCGTGATCCTCCGGTCGCTGATGATCGCTGCACGAGACACATTCCCCACCACACGACCATGATCGACGATCGGGAACTCGACGCCTCACCGCCTACCGTGCACGAGCTCGTTACGCACCGGTCAGAAGCGAGCGCAGCGCATTCGGGCGCAGCTATCCGCAGTCGACTGCAATGCATGAATGTTCCGAAATCCGCATACTTGAGCCCCGCTTGCCATTCCGGCTGGCGGGGCTAGTGCGGCAGGGCGGTCGGGGGTCCGTCGCCGCCGGCAGGCGATCCTGTCCGGCCCGGCCGGGCCCGGCCGGGCTACCGTCGGCCGTATGAGCAGCACCGTCTCCTTCACCGAGGCCCTCGCCGCCGGGCCGGTCGTCCTGGACGGCGGCATGTCGAACCAGCTCGCGGCGGCCGGGCACGATCTGAGCGACGAGCTGTGGTCGGCGCGACTGCTCGCGGAGCGGCCGGACGCGATCGCCGAGGCGCACCTCGCGTACTTCGAGGCCGGTGCCGATGTGGCGATCACCGCCAGCTATCAGGCCACGTTCGAGGGGTTCGCCCGGCGCGGCACCGGCCGCGCGGAGACGGCGCGGCTGCTCACCCTCAGCGTGGAGCTGGCGCGCCGGGCGGCCGGGCAGGCCCGCGACAAGGGGGTGACGCGCCCGCTGTGGGTGGCGGCGTCGGCGGGCCCGTACGGGGCGATGCTGGCGGACGGCTCCGAATACCGGGGGCGATACGGCCTGAGCGTCGCCGAGCTGGAGCGGTTCCACCGGCCCCGGCTGGAGGTGCTGGCCGCCGCCCGTCCCGACGTGCTGGCCCTGGAGACGGTGCCGGACGCGGACGAGGCGGCGGCGCTGCTGCGGGCGGTGCGCGGGCTGGGGGTACCGGCCTGGCTGTCGTACACCGTGGACGGGGACCGCACGCGCGCCGGGCAACCGCTGGAGGAGGCCTTCGCTCCCGCCGCCGACGCGGACGAGATCGTCGCGGTCGGCGTGAACTGCTGCGCGCCCGAGGACGTGGAGGGCGCCGTGGCGACGGCGGCGCGGGTGACGGGCAAGCCGGTGGTGGCGTACCCGAACAGCGGCGAGACCTGGGACGCCCGGGCCCGCGCCTGGACCGGGCGCTCCACGCTCTCGACGGACCGTGTCCTGGCCTGGGAGCGGGCGGGCGCGCGGCTGATCGGCGGGTGCTGCCGGGTGGGGCCCGACGTGATCGCTCGGATCGGGGGGACGCTGCGGCCCGCTCGGTGAGGGGACGCGGGGTGCAGGGTGCGGG
>NZ_JALLGL010000590.1 GCF_023072675.1 Streptomyces sp. XM83C | reverse complement strand
TGAAGTTTCCCCGTGATCTTGGACACTCGTTCGTTATGCCGCGAGGGCGTGTTGATGTCGCTGTCTGGTCTCGGCCGGTGTGAGGTAGCCGAAGATCTTGTGCTTGCGCAGGCGACGGCGGTTGTAGAAGGTCTCGATGAAGGTGAAGACCTCGGCGCGGGCGGTGGCCCGGTCAGGCCAGGTCCGCGTTCCGATCTCTTCCTTGAGCAGGGCCCAGAAACTCTCCGCTGCGGCGTTGTCGAAACATGATCCGGTGCGTCCGCAGCTCTGTCGCAGCCCCAACTCCTGTATTCGATTCCTGAATTGCGCCGATGTGTACTCGCTGCCGCGATCGCTGTGGATCACGCATCCGGGCTCCAGGCCGCCTCGGCCATAGGCCATGTCGAGGGCGTCGACGACGAGCTCGGCGCGATGGTGATCGGCCATGGCATAGCCGACGACCTCGCGGGTCGCCAGGTCCAGCCAGCAGGCGAGGTAGAGCCAGCCCTCGGCCGTCGGGAGATAGGTGATGTCGCCGACCAGCCGGGTGCCGGGACGCGCGGCGTGGAAGTCGCGGCCGATCAGGTCCGGGGCCGGCTTCGCCTTCTTGTCCGGCCGGGTCAGCGAGCGGTGCTTGCGGCGGGTGACGCCGCGGATGTCGCGCTCGCGCATGACGCGGGCGATGCGCTTGCGGTTCACCCGGTGCCCCAGACGCCGCAGCTCGGCGTGGATGCGCGGGACGCCGTAGGTGCGACGGGAGGCGATGTGCAGCACGGTGATCTCGTGGGCGAGCGCGTCGTCGGCCGCCCGGCGCTCTCGGCGGGCGGCCTTGCCCTCGCGCCAGGCGTAGTAGGAGGAGCGGGCCACGTGCAGCACCCGGCACAACAGGACGATCGGGTAGTTCGCCTTCTCCGCATGGATCAACCGGTACAACGCGGTCACCGGTCGCTCTCCTTCACGAAGAAGGCCGTCGCTTTTTTCAGGATCTCGATCGTCTGCTGCTGTTCGCGGTTCTCTCTGCGAAGCCGGCGCAGTTCCTCGCGCTCCGCGCTGGTCAGCTCGCCCGGGGCGCCCTCGCCCTGGTCGGCCTTGGCCCGGCGGTACCAGCCGCGCAGGGACTCGGAGCTGATGCCGAGTTCCCGTGCGACGGCGGTGACCGTCTTTCCCGAGGAGTCGACGAGCGCGATCGCGTCCCGCTTGAACTCCTCGGTGTACCGCTTCGTGTACTTGCTTCCCACCTGGCGCTACTTCCTCTGGAACCTCAGGTCCCAGTCTCCAGGTGTCCACGATCAAGGGGAAGCTTCAC
>NZ_JALLGL010000589.1 GCF_023072675.1 Streptomyces sp. XM83C | reverse complement strand
AGAGGGCTTCTCGAAACCGAGTGTGAGGCTGGGTTTGTGCTGGTCAGGCATAGTTTCGGGGTGGGTGAGGTAGGTCCGGTGCGTCCGTGGAGGTGGCGTGCTGGAGGTGCGTGATGGTGTCTGTGCTGGGGCGGCTGGAGGAGCGGGAGCGTGCGGCCCGGAGGCGGGTGGAGGAGTTGCAGGCCGAGCTGGAGGCGGCGCAGTCGGAGTGGGACGAGTGGCTGATCGCCCGCAGGCGGGTCGGCGAGGTGTGGGACGACGGGGGTGAAACCGTGGGCCGGGACGGTGAGGCGGGGAAGACGCCGGACGGGGGTGAGGCCGCGGCGCCGGCGGCGGCGAGGCCCGGGTCGGTTGTTCCTCCCTGGCGGGAGGGGCTGTCGGCCGAGGTGCTGGCGCCGGAGTATCAGCAGGTCATGGGTCTGCTGGCCGAACGCCGCGCCACTGGCGGCCAGCCACTGAACTGCCGTGAGATCACTGCCTTGTTGGGGCTTGAGGTGGTTCCGGCGAAGATGGAGGGCGTGCGGTGCAAGCTCAAGCGGCTCGTTGTGCGGGGATGGGCGCACGAGCCGGTTCCGGGCCGGTTCGCCTGCGGCGATGGCCGAGACGGCGGGTCATGACCATGGTCATCGACCACAGGAT
This sequence comes from Streptomyces sp. XM83C, assembly GCF_023072675.1. Classification (GTDB taxonomy): domain Bacteria; phylum Actinomycetota; class Actinomycetes; order Streptomycetales; family Streptomycetaceae; genus Streptomyces; species Streptomyces thermocoprophilus. The sequence continues at coordinate 659 of NZ_JALLGL010000589.1, read as the reverse complement.
CATCGCCTCCGACGACGCGGGCAGCCGCTCGTAGTCGCGGGCCAGGCGCCGGGAGCGGGTGAGCCAGGCGAAGGTCCGCTCGACGATCCACCGTTTGGGCAGCACGACGAAGCCTTTGTGGCCGTCGCTGCGGCGGATGACGGTCAGTATTAGGTTCAGGGCCCTGGCGCACCAGCCCACCAGCATGCCGGTGTATCCGCTGTCCGCCCATACGCGCCTGAGCCGATGATGCCGCCTCGTGGCCTGGGAGAGGAGGTCCTGGGCGGCGTCCCGGTCCCCCGTCGAGGCGGGGGTGACCATGACCGCGAGGATCAGGCCGAGGGTGTCCACCACGATATGCCGCTTGCGCCCTTTGATCTTCTTCCCGCCGTCATAGCCGCTGGTCGCGGCCTCGACCGTGGACGTGCCTTTCGCGGACTGCGAGTCGATCACCCCTGCCGTCGGCTCCGCATCCCGGCCCTGCGCTTCACGGGTCGCGGCGCGGAGCCGGCCGTGGAACTCGCCGATCAGCCCCTGCTTCCGCCAGCGGGTGAAGAACCGGTGCACCGCCTTCCATGGCGGGTAGTCGGCAGGCAGCGCGGGCCACTTCACGCCGTTGTCCACCACGTAGCGGATCGCGTCGAGTATGTCCCGGTGGCAGTACTCCTCCGGCCGGCCGC
>NZ_JALLGL010000058.1 GCF_023072675.1 Streptomyces sp. XM83C | reverse complement strand
CTTCTACGTCCGCCGCGCCGAACGCAACGAACGCGACCTGGTGCGGCTCATCGGTCCTCGACCAGCCGCACCAGGTCGCGTTCGTTGCGTTCGGCGCGGCGGACGTAGAAGCGGGCGAGGAGGACGAGCGGGGCGTACAGGCAGAAGCCGAGGACGGCCCACTCCAGGCGGCGTGCCGTGGGCAGGGCGGCGAACAGCAGGGGCAGCGGGCCGACGAGCAGGACGAGGACGGCGAAGACGGTGAGGGCGGCCCGCAGTTGGGCCCGCATCAGGGAGCGGACGTAGGTGTGGCCGAGGGTGGTCTGTTCGTCGATCTCGGTGCGGGGGCGGGGCGGGACCGCGGAGCGCCGTGTGCGGCGGGGCGGTCCGGTGACGACGACGCGGCGTGCGGTGGGGTCGGGCGGCACGGTCATGTCCTCCTCATCAGCAGGTCCCGCAGTTCGCGGGCGTGGCGCCGGCTGACCTGGAGTTCCTCGCCGCCGACGACGACGCTGACGGTGCCGGCGTCGAGGCGGAGTTCTCCTATGTGGCGCAGGGCGACGAGGTGGCGGCGGTGGATGCGGACGAAGCCGCGGGCGCGCCAGCGTTCCTCCAGCGTGGACAGGGGAATGCGGACGAGATGGCTGCCGCGGTCGGTGTGCAGGCGGGCGTAGTCGCCCTGGGCCTCGACGTGGGTGATGTCGTCGACGGCGACGAAGCGGGTGACGCCGCCGAGTTCGACGGGCAGATGGTCGGGGTCGGGTTCGCTGACGGGGATACGGGGGAGGGTGCCGCGTTGTTCGGCGGCGCGGCGGACGGCTTCGGCGAGGCGTTCCTTGCGGACGGGTTTGAGGACGTAGTCGACGGCCTCGAGGTCGAAGGCCTGGACGGCGAAGTCCTCGTGGGCGGTGACGAAGACGACGAGCGGCGGGTGGGCGAATCCGCTGAGCAGCCGGGCGAGGTCGAGGCCGTCCAGGCCGGGCATCTGGATGTCGAGGAAGACGACGTCGATGGCGTCGGGGCCGTCCGGGCCGGACTCCAGGGCGCGGTTGATGCGGCGCAGTGCCTCGGTGGCGTCGCCGGCGCCCTCCACGCTGCCGATGCGCGGGTCGGCGCCGAGGAGGTAGAGCAGTTCCTCCAGCGAGGGGCGTTCGTCGTCGACGGCGAGGGCGCGCAGCATGAACGGTGAGTGTAGGAGGAATCCGCCGTGCTGGACATGCCCGCGCAGCGTCCCTCGCGCGGACGGGGGCCGGCGGGTCGGTGCTGGATACAGTGCCCGCATGAACAGCAGGAGCGCCTCGTTCGACGAGCTCGACCGGAAGATCATCACCGCGCTCATGGCGAACGCCCGTACGAGTTTCGCGGAGATCGGTGCCGCGATCGGGCTGTCCGCGACGGCGGTGAAGCGGCGCGTGGACCGGCTGCGGGAGCTGGGTGTGATCACCGGGTTCACGGCGACGGTGAAGCCGTCGGCGCTGGGCTGGCGTACCGAGGCGTATGTGGAGGTGTACTGCGAGGGGGCGGCGCCGCCCAGGCGGCTGGCGGAGGTGGTGCGCAACCATCCGGAGATCACCGCGGCGATGACGGTGACGGGCGGGGCGGACGCGCTGCTGCATGTGCGGGCGCGGGACGTGGAGCACTTCGAGGAGGTGCTGGAGCGCATCCGGGCCGAGCCGTTCATCCGGAAGACGATCAGTGTGATGGTGCTGTCGCATCTGATCCCGGAGAGTCCGGAGGCGGGCGCGAGCCAGCCCGCGCCATGAGGCGCAGCAGACCTGCGTGGACCTGCTCGAATACGCAGCATCACTGCGTGAACGCGCAGCTTTCGTTCCTTGTCGCCCGTCTCGGTCAGTTCCTACCGTGGTGTCAACCCTCAGTCGACACCAGGAAGCGGAGGAACCCCTCTGTGCCCGAGAGCCGTGTGCCGCGCCGGCGGCGCTTCCTCGTCTGCGAACCCAGACATTTCGCCGTGCAGTACGCGATCAATCCCTGGATGCATCCCGACACCCCGGTGGACGTCGATCTCGCCCAGGAGCAGTGGCAGTCACTGGTCCGCGCCTACGAGGCGTACGGGCACACGGTCGACGCCGTGGAGCCCGCGCCCGGGCTGCCGGACATGGTCTTCGCCGCGAACTCGGCGTTCGTGGTCGCGGGCCGGGTGTTCGGCTCGCGTTTCCACGCCCCGGAGCGGCGCCCGGAGTCCGCGCACTACGAGACGTGGTTCAAGGCGGCCGGATACGACGTGTACCGGCCGGAGAACACCTGTGAGGGCGAGGGCGACCTCGTCTGGACGGGCAAGTACGTGCTGGCCGGTCATGGTTTCCGCACGACGCGGGAGGCGCACCGGGAGGCGCAGGAGTTCTTCGGTCACCCGGTGATCAGCCTGACGCTGGTCGATCCGCGGTTCTACCATCTGGACACGGCCCTGTTCGTCCTGGACGACGAGGGCGACGGCAACATCGCGTACTACCCGGAGGCGTTCTCCGCGGGCAGCCGCGAGGTGCTGGAGCGGCTGTACCCCGACGCGGTCCTGGCCACCCGTGACGACGCGCTCGCGTTCGGGCTGAACTCGGTGTCCGACGGCCGTCATGTCTTCATCGCGCCGCAGGCGGAGACGCTCGCCGCGCGTCTCGACGCCCATGGTTACGTCCCCGTCCCCGTCGACCTGTCGGAGTTCCGCAAGGCCGGCGGCGGCATCAAGTGCTGCACCCAGGAGATCCGCTGATGACCGCACCCGCCCCCACCCGTTCCTCCGCCGAGCTGATCCGGGCGGAGGAGCCGGTCCTCGCGCACAACTACCACCCGCTGCCCGTGGTCGTGGCCCGCGCCGAGGGCACCTGGGTCGAGGACGTCGAGGGCCGCCGCTACCTCGACATGCTGGCCGGCTACTCGGCGCTCAACTTCGGCCACCGCCATCCGGCGCTGATCGAGGCCGCGCACCGCCAGCTGGACCGGTTGACGCTGACCTCCCGGGCGTTCCACAACGACCAGCTCGCCGAGTTCGCTGAGCGGCTGACGGCGCTGACCGGGCTGGACATGGTGCTGCCGATGAACACCGGCGCGGAGGCGGTGGAGAGCGGCATCAAAGTGGCCCGCAAGTGGGCGTACGACGTGAAGGGCGTGCCCGCCGACCGGGCGACGATCGTGGTCGCGGCGGAGAACTTCCACGGCCGTACGACGACGATCGTGTCGTTCTCCACGGACGAGACGGCGCGGGCCGGGTTCGGTCCGTTCACGCCGGGCTTCCGGATCGTGCCGTACAACGATCTGGCCGCGATGGAGGCGGCGATCGACGAGACGACGGCCGCGGTGCTGCTGGAGCCGATCCAGGGCGAGGCCGGTGTGATCATCCCGGACGACGGCTATCTGGCCGGGGTGCGCGCGCTGACCGAGCGGGCCGGGTGTCTGCTGATCGCGGACGAGATCCAGTCGGGTCTCGGCCGCACCGGCCGTACCCTCGCGGTCGAGCACGAGGGCGTCGTGCCGGACGTGCTGCTGCTGGGCAAGGCGCTCGGCGGCGGCATCGTGCCGGTGTCGGCGGTGGTGGCGCGCCGGGAGGTGCTGTCGGTGCTGCACCCGGGCGAGCACGGTTCGACGTTCGGCGGCAATCCGCTGGCCGCGGCGGTCGGCACGGCCGTGGTGGAGCTGCTGGAGACGGGCGAGTACCAGCGCCGTGCGGCGGAGCTGGGTGTCGTGCTGCGCGGCGGGCTGCACCGGCTCGTCGGCCGGGGCGTGGTCGGTTTCCGGGCCCGCGGGCTGTGGGCGGGCGTGGACGTCGACCCGGCGATCGGCACGGGCCGGGAGGTCAGTGAGCGGCTGATGGGCGAGGGCGTCCTGGTCAAGGACACCCACGGCTCCACGATCCGGCTGGCGCCGCCGCTGACGATCACCGCGGAGGAGCTGGAGTCGGCGCTCGCGTCCCTGGAGAAGGTGCTGGGGGCCTGAGCGGCGGATGCCGGGGCCGACGGCACCCGGCACGGGCCGCGGCCCGGGTTCCCGGACCCGGGCCGCGGCCCTTCGCTCACCCGCCGCTGCCTCGCTGCGAGGTCCCTTCGCCCGGGTTGCCGCACTCGGCGCCCGACCACCCGGCAGACCGCCGCCCTCAGGGCGAAGATGGGACAAGTGGTGATGGACCACTCTCGGCGACAGAGAGGTCGGTCGTGGGCGCATTCGAGGAGCGGGACGGGGTCCCCCGGCGGTTCGACGTGGCCGACGCCGCGCCCCTGCTGCTGGATGCGCGGGGCGCGGTCGCCGGGTGGACGACGGAGGCACACCGGCTGCTGGGCCACACCACCGACGAGATCGCCGGGCGCGGCTTCGCCGAGCTGCTGGCCGGGCAGGACGCGGCGCGTGTCCCGGAGCTGCTGGAGCGGTGCCGCAAGCAGGGCGGCTGGGCCGGGCTGCTCATGGCCCGCAGGGCCGACGGCGGCACCCTGCGGGTGATGGCCCGGCTGACCTCCGCGCACCCCGCGGACGGTCCCCCTCGGTGGCTGGTGCTGCTGTCGGACGCGGACGGGGAGCCCGGCTGGAACATGAGCCGCGCGGTGCTGGAGCGGCTGGTCGCGGACTCCCCCGTCGGCATGGCGATCGTGGACACGGACCTCAGGTTCGTGTGGTCGAACGCGGCGCTGTCCCAGTTCGGCGGCGGCCCGCCCGAGCAGCGTCTGGGTCTGCGGCTGGCCGAGGTGCAGCCGGGGCTGGACGCGCAGGCCGTCGAGGAGCAGATGCGGCGGGTGCTGGCGACCGGTGAGCCGGTCACCGGCTTCGAGCATGTGGGGCATCTGCGGTCGGCGCCGGACCGCGAGACGGCCCACATGCTGTCGTTCACGCGGCTCGACGACGACCTCGGCCGTCCGATGGGCGTGTACTACACCGTCGTGGACGTCTCCGACCGGCATCGCGCCCGCCGCCGGCTCGCGCTGATGGACCGGGCCGGTGAGCACATCGGCCGCACTCTGGACATCGGCAGCACCGCGCAGGAGCTGGCCGAAGTGGCGGTGCCGGATCTGGCGGACTTCGTCGCCGTGGACCTGCTGGAGGACGTGCTGCGCGGTGCCGAGCTGCCCGGCACGACGGAGCGGGGCGTGCCGCTGCGGCGGGCGGCGTACCAGCGGGCGCATCCGGGGGTGCCGGAGGCGGTCTTCCATGTGGGTGAGGTGGTGTCGTATCTGCCGGACTCCCCTCCGGTGCGGGTGCTGGCATCCGGGCGGTCCTGGCGCGAGGAGCGGCTGGACCCGCTGGCCCGGGAGTGGGCGATCGGCGCGGACGGCAGGCCGCAGTCGACGTTCCAGGAGCTGGGCCTGCACAGTGTGATGATCGTGCCGGTCCGGGCGCGGGGTGTGACGCTGGGCGTCACCACGTTCTTCCGGCGGCACGGGCAGCAGCCCTTCGACGACGAGGATCTGAGTCTGGCGGAGGACCTGGTGGCGCGGGCGGCGGTGTGCGTGGACAACGCGCGGCGCTACACGCGTGAGCGGGACGCCGCCCTGGTGCTCCAGCGCAATCTGCTGCCGCACCGGCTGCCGGAGCAGGACGCGGTGGAGGTGGCGGCCTGTTACCGGCCGGCGGACGAGCTGATCGGGCTGGGCGGCGACTGGTACGACCTGATCCCGCTGTCGGGGGCGCGGGTCGCGCTGGTGGTGGGCGAGGTGCCGGGACACGGCATCGTCGCGGCGGCGGCGATGGGCCGGCTGCGCACGGCGGTGCGGACGCTGGCCGCGCTGGATCTGCCGCCGGAGGAGGTGCTGGCCCATCTGGACGACCTGGTGGGCCGGTCGGCCGGGGAGGCGGGCGCGGCCCCGGAGGAGGGGAACGTGGACGCGTTGTGCGTCGGTTCGGGCTGTGTGTACGTGGTGTACGACCCGGTCGAGGGCCGGTGCGCGATGGCCGCGGCGGGCCATCCGGCGCCCGCGGTGATCACCCCCGAGGGGAGGGTGACGTTCCTGGAGCTTCCGCAGGGTTCGCCGCTGGGAGCGGGCGGCCCGCCGTTCGAGTCGGTGGAGCTGGACCTCGCGGAGGGCAGCACGCTCGCGCTGCACACCGACGGGCTGCTGGCGCACGGCGAGCAGTGGGCGGTGGACGCCGACCGGGACCGGCTGGAGCGGGCGCTGCTGCGGCACAGCGGCTCGCTGGAGACCCGCTGCCGTGCGGTGGTGGAGGATCTGGTGCCGTCCCGGCCGCACGACGACGTGGCGCTGCTGATGGCCCGTACGCGCCGGCTGGACCGCGGCAGGGTGGCGACCTGGGAGCTGCCGCGGGATCCGGCGGCGGTCGCCGACGCGCGCAGAACGGCGGCGCGCCAGCTCGCCGCGTGGGATCTGGACGAGCTGGCGTTCACCACGGAACTGGTCGTCAGCGAGCTGGTCACCAACGCCATCCGGTATGCGGCGGGGCCGATCCGGCTGCGGCTGATCCGGGAGCGGGCGCTGGTGTGCGAGGTGTGCGACGGCGGCGCCACCGCGCCGCATCTGCGGCATCCGCGGGCCACCGACGAGGGCGGGCGGGGGCTGCTGCTGGTCTCGCAGTTCACGCAGCGGTGGGGCACCCGGTTCGTGCCCGAGGGGAAGATCATCTGGGCGGAGCAGCCCCTGGCCGAGGGCGGGACATGACCGGCCGCCCGCGGTGCGGCGCCCCGGGTCCGGCCGGTCGGGTGCCGGCGCGGACGGGGCGGCGGACGGGACGTGCGCGATGACGGAGAGACCGATCGACTACGCGGCGGTGTTCCGCTGTCTGCCCGGGATGGTGGCGGTGCTGACGCCGGGGCTGGTGTTCGCGGACGTCAACCCGGAGTTCCTGCGGGGCACGGGGCGCTCGCGCGATCAGGTCGTCGGACGCCACATCTTCGATGTGTTCCCGGACAACCCCGGCGACCCGGCGGCCACCGGCATGCGCAATCTGGAGGCGTCGCTGAACCGCGTGCTGGCCACGGGTGAGCGGGACGCCATGGCGTTGCAGCGTTACGACGTGGAGCGGCCCGGGCGGCCGGGCGACTGGGAGGCGCGCTACTGGAGCGCGGTGAACACGCCGGTCCTCGGTCCGGAGGGCGCGGTGGTGCTGCTGGTGCACCGTGTGGAGGACGTCACGGAGCTGATCCGGTCGCGGGGCGGCCGGGCGGGCGGCCGGGCGCGGGTGCTGGAGGCGGAACTGTACACGCGGGCGCGGGAGTTGCAGGAGCTGAACGAGCGGCTGCGCAGGGCGCACGCCCGGGAGCGCGAGGTGGCGCTCGCCCTTCAGGCGGCGATGCTCCCGACGCGGCCTCAGGTGCGGCACGAGGCGATCGCCGTGCGGTACCGGCCGGCGGTCGGCGCGCTCAATGTGTGCGGGGACTGGTACGACCTGATCGACCTGGTCGGCGGCCACCGGATCGGTGTGTCGGTGGGGGACGTGGTGGGGCACGGGCTGGAGGCGTCGTGTGTGATGGGCCAGTTGCGCAGCGCGCTGAGCGCCGCGTCCCGGGTGGCGGCGGGGCCGGGGCAGGCGCTGGACGTGCTGGGGCGGTACGCGCATGTGGTGGAGGGCGCCGAATCGGCCACGGCGGTCACCACGTTCATCGACTTCGACCGGCACACCGTCACCTACAGCAGTGCCGGGCATCCGCCGCCCGTGCTGGTGCACGCCGACGGCCGGGTGGAGTTCCTCGACGGTGCCACCGACCCGCCGCTGGACGCGCATCCGGACCCTCTCCCCCGCGTGCAGGCGGTCACTTCCTTCGCGCGGGGCGCGACGCTCGCGCTGTACACCGACGGCCTGGTGGAACGCCGTCAGGAGGACATCGACGTCGGTCTGGCCCGGCTCGCCGCGGCGTTGCGGACGCATCGCGCGGCCGATCCGGAGAGCCTCGCGGACGCGGTCCTGACGGAGCTGCTGCCGCCGGACGGCGCGACGGACGACACGGCGCTGGTGATCGTCCGGCTGTGACGGTCCGGGCCGCGGCCCGGCCACGGAACGATCACGCCAACGGGTGCCGGGCGGGGTTGATCCCTACCGGCGGGTAGCGGTTGGGTGGTGCCGCGGCCATCCCCGACCGCACGTACTCCACCTACACTGGCACCCCACAACAGGCCGGTTGACCTGCGAGGACGCGGCGGCTCAGCCGATCCGCCCGAGTGAGGAGCGACCCCTTGTTCTACTACCTGCTCAAGTACGTGCTGCTGGGACCGCTGCTGAAACTGCTCTTCCGCCCCCGGATCGAGGGCCTGGAGCATGTCCCGGCGACGGGTCCGGCCATCGTCGCGGGCAACCACCTGTCGTTCTCGGACCACTTCCTGATGCCGGCCGTCCTCAGGCGCCGCATCTCGTTCCTCGCCAAGCGCGAGTACTTCACCGGGCCCGGCATCAAGGGCCGGCTGATCGCGGCGTTCTTCCGCAGCGCGGGGCAGATCCCGGTGGACCGCTCCGGCCGGGAGGCGGGGCAGGCCGCGATCCAGGAGGGGCTCGGGGTGCTGCGCAAGGGCGAGTTGCTCGGCATCTACCCGGAGGGCACCCGTTCGCACGACGGCCGGCTGTACAAGGGCAAGGTCGGGGTGGCGGTGATGGCGCTGCGGGCCGGGGTGCCGGTGGTGCCGTGCGCGATGATCGGCACGTTCGAGGCGCAGCCGCCCGGGAAGGTCGTGCCGCGTCTGCATCCGGTCGTCATCCGGTTCGGCCGGCCGCTGGACTTCTCCCGCTATGCCGGCATGGAGAACGAGAAGGCGGTGCTGCGGGCCGTCACGGACGAGATCATGTACGCGATCCTGTCGCTGTCGGAGCAGGAGTACGTCGACCAGTACGCGGCGGTCGCCAAGGCCGAGCAGGCGGCGAAGGCGGAGAAGGAACGCAGGTTCCGGCGGCTTCCGTCGAGCTGACGGGGCGTCGGGCGAAGGGGCGGCCGGGCCGGTCCGGCCACCCCTCGCGTGCGCTGCGGTTACGGCTGCGGCGTGGCGTGCGGTGCGCAGGTCACGTCGGCGCGGTCGAGCTTCCCGGTGAGCAGGTAGGCGTCGACCCTGGTGTTGATGCAGGGGTTGGTCAGCCCGGTCACGCCGTGGGAGCCGGCGTTCTTCTCGGTGATCAGCCGGGAGCCCTTGAACCGCTTGTGCAGTGCGACGGCTCCGGCGTAGGGGGTGGCGGCGTCCCGGGTGGACTGGACGATCAGCACGGGCGGCAGGCCCTTGTGGGTGCGGACCTCGACCGGGGTGTGCTGCTTGGCCGGCCAGGTCGCGCAGGGCAGGTTCATCCAGGTGTTGGCCCAGGTCATGAACGGGTGGTCGCGGTGCAGCCGGGTGGTGTCGCGGTCCCACTTCTTCCAGCTGGTGGGCCACTTGGCGTCGGCGCACTCGACGGCCGTGTACACGGCGTTGCTGTTCTCGCTCGCGATGTTGCCTGCGGTGTCCGTCAGGTCGGGCGCGGCGGCGTCGACGAGCGCCTGGGTGTCACCGGCGACGTACTTGCTGAAGACGGTGGCGACCGGCACCCACGCGGAGTCGTAGTAGGGGGCGCTCTGGAAGAAGTTGATCAGCTCGGCCGGGCCGATGATCCCGCCGATGGGGTTCTTCTTCGCGGTGGCGCGCAGCTGGAGCCACTTGGCCTGGACGGCGGCGCGCGTGGTGCCCAGGTGGAAGGTGGCGTCGTTGCGGGCCACCCAGTCCTGCCAGTCCTTCCAGCGGGCCTCGAAGGCGACGTCCTGGTTGAGGTTGGCCTGGTACCAGATGTTCTCCCGGGACGGATCGACGACGCTGTCGACGATCATGCGCCGCACGTGGCCGGGGAACAGGGTGCCGTAGACGGCGCCGAGGTAGGTGCCGTAGGAGACTCCCAGGAAGTTGAGCTTCTTCTCGCCGAGCGCGGCACGGATGACGTCGAGGTCACGCGCGGTGTTCGCGGTCGTCATGTGCGGCAGCATCCAGCCGCTGCGTTCACGGCAGCCGTCGGCGTACTCGCGAGCGAGCTTGCGCTGGGCCCGCTTGTCGGCCTCGGAGTCGGGCACCGGGTCGGCCTTGGGCGCCTTGACGAACTCCTGCGGGTCGATGCAGGAGATGGGCGTGGAGTGGCCGACGCCGCGCGGGTCGAAGCCCACGAAGTCGTACGCCTTGGCCACGTTCGCCCACAGCGGGCTCTTGGTGGTGACGCGGCGCGGGAAGCGCAGTCCGGAGCCGCCGGGGCCGCCGGGGTTGTAGAGCAGGGCGCCCTGGCGCTCGGCTTCGGTGCCGGTGTTGCCGATACGGTCCACGGCGAGCTTGATCTGCTTGCCGTAGGGCTTCGCGTAGTCGAGCGGGACCGTGACCCAACCGCACCGGATCGGCTTCTCCAGGCCCCAGTCGGCGGGGCAGTCCCGCCACTGGATGCCGGTCTTCGCGGCCCGTGCCGCGGCGATGGCGGTGCCGCGCGCCTGAAGGTCCTGAGTGCCGCGCGCCTGAAGGTCCTGCGCGGTGCGGCCACCGGCGCCGCTCGTGGTGGCGCTGGCGTTCGGCGCGACGACCGCTCCGGCCATGAGCGCCGCCGCGGCAAGCGCACCTGCCGAACTGACCACTGCCGTACGCCTTTTCGGTCTGCTGGCGAGCAAGTGGGCTCTCCCCCTACCTGGTTGTGAAGTGGTACGGGGGATCCTCGCGGCTGTGAGCCGGCTGAGAACAGGGGCGGTGACCCTTCTTTGCCAATCCGATAACCGGATGATCCGCCACGCTCAGCGAACTGTCAGCCGGCCGCGGCGAGTCCGTCGTCCAGCAGCCGCCGCAGCCGCAGCCCGTCCGCCGCCACGGCGGTCACGAGCGCGGCGGGCCCGGCCAGCGGCAGGACGGCACACGTGTCCCCGATCCGCCGGGACGTCACCGGACGCTCCGCGAACTCCGGTCGTACGACGACGATCTGACCGACCGCCCGATGCCCTGCCAGCACGGCGGGACCGTCCCACCCGCCGGGAGCGCCTGGCCCGCAGTCCAGCTCCTGGTCGAGCAGACACACCCCGCCCGCGCACACCGTGAGACGGCTGATCAGCCGCCCGGGTTCCTCCCCGGCCCTGCCGAGGATCTGCTCCTCCCTCAGCACCAGCCGACCGCCGGCCTCGACCTCCGCCGTGGTGCGCATCCGCAGACGGCTTCCCCGGACGGAGATCAGCGGCTCCGGCATCCAGCACACCTCGGCCCCGGCCGCGACCCGCACCCGCACGTCGTAGCGGGCCTCGCCCTCGCCCTGCCCCGGCAGGGCGAGCGTGGCCGCGGCCGACTGCACGCGCAGCCGTGCCCCCGCCTCCGCCTCGGCGTCCACCCGGAAGCGGTCCCCGTCGTGCGGCCCGCTCATCGCGCCGACGAGGACGACCCGCGCCTCGTCACCGCTCCCCCGCGTGCGCCGCAACGCGAGGGGGCCGTCGCTCTCCAGGACGGGAAGACAGGTGCCGCCCGCCTCCCTCCGCCGGGCGAGGACGCGTGCGCGGGCCCGCACCCCGCCGCCGGTGCCGCTCATGCCGTCCACGCGGCGAGCCGGTCCCGCACCCAGTCGGCGACGTCCGCGACGCCCCGCTCACCGCGCAGCGACTGGAACACGACGGGCAGTCCGGCGCGCTGCGCCTCGGCGTCGGCGGCCATCCGGGCGAGGTCGGCGCCGACGTGGGGGGCGAGGTCGGTCTTGTTGACGACCAGCAGATCGGCCGTGGTCACGCCGGGGCCGCCCTTGCGCGGGATGTCGTCGCCGCCGGCGACGTCGATGACGAAGATCTGCGCGTCGACGAGCCCCTTGGAGAAGGTCGCGGTGAGGTTGTCCCCGCCGGACTCCACCAGGACCAGGTCCAGCGGCCCGACCTCGTCCTCCAGATCCTCCACCGCCTCCAGGTTGGCGGAGATGTCGTCGCGGATCGCGGTGTGCGGGCAGGCCCCGGTCTCCACGGCGGTGATCCGCTCGGGCGGCAGCACGGCCTCCCGCAGCAGGAACTCGGCGTCCTCGCGCGTGTAGATGTCGTTGGTGACGACGGCCAGGGACAGCTCGTCGCGCAGCGCCCGGCACAGGGCGGCGACAGTGGCCGTCTTCCCGGACCCCACGGGCCCGCCGAGCCCCACCCGGTACGCCCGCCGCCGCCCGTCCGCGCGCCGGGCGTCGGCGCTGAGGGCGGCGGGGTGCGGGTCGGTGTGGTCGAGATGCATGGGGAGAGTCCTCACGTGGTGGGCGGGTCGAGCTCGGGGATGCGGAAGACGGGGCCGGATCGGATCGGGAAGGTGCGGCGGGCACGGACCGGGAGGACGCGGCGGGGTACGGGTCAGGAGGCCGCGGCGGTCACGGATCGGCAGGCGCGGCGGGTACACGTTCGGACGGGCGTTGCGGGTCCGGCAGGGCATCGCGGGTCCGGATGGGCAACGCGGGTCCGGATGGGCAACGCGGGTCCGGATGGGCAACGCGGGTCCGGATGGGCGCTGCGGGTCCGGCGCCTGCGCCTCGGGCCGGGTGCTGCGGCGGCCGGGGCGGCCCCGCTACGACGCGAACAGCCGTACCGCCCATGCCGCGTGCACCTCCCCGCCGATCTCCAGCAGGGGCGCCCCCGCCGCCGGCAGCGCGCCGCAGCCGTCGTGCCGTACCCGTGCCGCCGCCTCCACCGCCGCGTCGGCCACCCGGTCCAGCTCGGGCGCGAGCCGGGCGAGGACACGGGTCGCGTCGAAGGGGTCGAGGCCGAGCAGCCGTACCGTCGCCGTGGCCGGTCCGCTCACGCTCTCGTACGCCGCGCAGTGCGCCGCGTCCGCCGGCCCGAGCCCTGCGGCCCGCGCGGTGAGACCGAGGACGACCGGCTGGTGGGCGCCCTTGGGGAACTCCCGTGCCAGTGCGTCGAGTTCGTCCGAGGGCCACACCGCCCGCGCGGCCCGCGTCAGTTGCCGCCCCAGTCTGCGGGCGGCGGCCCGCAGCGCGGGGGACGCGGTCCGGGCGTCGGCGGCTGCGTCCAGATCCGTGGGCGGCACGCCGAGCGCAGCCGCGGCGGAGAGCGACGCGGCGACGAGTCCGGCGGTGTGCAGCCGGCCCCGGCAGAAGTCCTCCAGGTCGCCCGCGCCGGTGATCCGGCCGGCTTTGACGGCTTCCTCCGCTCCGCCGGAATGCGCGTGCCCGCCGGCCGGGAACCGCCCGTCGGCGAGGACGAGGAGTGCTGCTCGTGACATGGGTGAGTCCGGCTGTCAGAAGAGGAAGTACCGCTGCGCCATGGGCAGTTCAACCGCCGGTGCCGCCTCGACGAGTTCTCCGTCGATGTGCACGGCGAAGCTGTCGGGGTCGACGCGGACCTCCGGCCGGGCGTCGTTCTCGCGCATGTCGGCCTTGGTGATCCGCCGTGTGCTGTCGATGGCGACGAACCGTTTCCCGACGGCCACCCGGTCGGGCAGCCCGTCCTCCAGCGCCGGACCGGCGACGAAGTTGACGGAGTTCGACGCGGGCGCCCGCCCGATCGCCCCGTACATCGGCCGGGGCAGGACGGGCTGCGGGGTGGGGACGGAGGCATTGGCGTCGCCCATCTGCGCCCAGGCGATCTGGCCGCTCTTGAGCACGAGGAGGGGTTTCACGCCGAAGAACGCCGGGTCCCACAGCACGAGGTCGGCGAGTTTGCCGCTCTCGACGGACCCGATCTCCCGGGCGAGTCCCTGGGCGAGCGCCGGGTTGATCGTGTACTTGGCGACGTACCGCCGCACCCGCCGGTTGTCGGCGCGCCCGTCGCCGGGCAGGGCGCCGCGCCGGCGTTTCATCACATGGGCGGTCTGCCACGTGCGCAGGACGACCTCGCCGACGCGGCCCATGGCCTGGGAGTCGCTGGAGATGATCGAGATGGCGCCCAGGTCGTGGAGGATGTCCTCGGCGCCGATCGTCGTCGGCCGGATGCGGGACTCGGCGAAGGCGAGGTCCTCGGGCACGGCCGCGTTGAGGTGGTGGCACACCATCAGCATGTCGAGGTGTTCCTCGGCGGTGTTGACGGTGAAGGGCCGGGTCGGGTTGGTGGAACTGGGCAGGACGTTCGGCTCGGAGACGACGGTCATGATGTCGGGTGCGTGGCCGCCGCCCGCGCCTTCGGTGTGGTAGGCGTGGATGCCCCGTCCGGCGATCGCGGTCAGGGTGTCCTGCACGAACCCGGCCTCGTTCAGGGTGTCCGTGTGGATGGCGATCTGGACGCCGGTGCGGTCGGCGACGGTGAGGGCCGCGTCGATGACGGCGGGGGTCGATCCCCAGTCCTCGTGGAGCTTCAGACCGAGGGCGCCGCCGCGGATCTGGGAGAGCATCGCCTCGTGGGAGACGGTGTTGCCCTTGCCGAGGAGGCCGATGTTCAGCGGGTACTGATCCATCGCCTCGAACATGCGGGCGAGGTGCCAGGGTCCGGGGGTGACGGTCGTCGCCTTGGATCCCTCGGCGGGCCCGGTGCCGCCGCCGACGAGGGTGGTGATGCCGCAGGAGAGGGCCTCGTCGGCGATCTGCGGGCAGATGAAGTGGACGTGGGCGTCGATGGCGCCGGCGGTGAGGATGCGGCCGTTGCCGGCGATGACCTCGGTCTCGGGGCCGATCACCAGGTCGGGGTGGACGCCGTCCATGGTGTCGGGGTTGCCTGCCTTGCCGATGCCGGTGATCCGGCCGTCGCGGATGCCGACGTCGGCCTTGACGACGCCCCAGTGGTCGACGATCACCGCGCCGGTGACGACCGTGTCCGGGGTGCCGTCGGCACGGGTGGCGCGGGACTGGCCCATCGACTCGCGGATGACCTTGCCGCCGCCGAAGACGGCCTCGTCGCCGGCGCGGCCGGGCCCGCCGCTGCGGTCCTCCTCGATCTCGATCAGCAGGTCGGTGTCGGCGAGGCGGATGCGGTCACCGGTGGTGGGGCCGAACAGGTCGGCGTAGGCGGCACGGGAGATCTCAGGCATCGAGGGCACCTCCGGTCTCTCCGCGCAGCCCGGGAACGACTCGGGCGCCGGCCAGAGGGACGAGTTCCACCTCGACGGGGATGCCGGGTTCGAAGCGTACGGCGGTACCGGCGGCGACGTTGAGCCGCTTGCCGCGAGCGGCGGCGCGGTCGAAGCTCAGGCCGGGGTTGGCCTCGGCGAAGTGGTAGTGGGAGCCGACCTGGACGGGCCGGTCGGCGGCGTTGAGGACGGTGAGCCGGGTGACGTCGCGGCCCTCGTTGAAGGGGACCGGGTCGTCGGCGAAGAGGATCTCTCCGGGAATCATGGGCGGGCCTCTCGGACGATCGGCTCGTGGACGGTGACCAGCTTCGTGCCGTCGGGGAACGTCGCCTCGACCTGGACCTCGTGGATCATCTCGGGGACGCCTTCCATGACGTCGTCCCTGGTGAGGAGCTTGCGGCCGGATGCCATCAGCTCGGCGACGGTACGGCCGTCACGTGCGCCCTCGAGGATGTGGGAGGTGATCAGAGCGACCGCCTCGGGATGGTTCAGCTTCAGCCCCCGGGCCCGGCGCTTCTCCGCGACATCGGCCGCCACATGGATCAGCAGCCTCTCCTGCTCGTGCGGGGTCAGTTGCACGTCCCACCTCACTCCTCGCTCCGGGCCGTGCGGAGCCCGGTTGCCGCAGCCACCGCGACGGGGCGGGGGGTCGCACACGGCAGGGCGACTCGCGGACAAGTGGCCCGACCGGGACCGTTCGGGAACGAAAACCCCTGGTGGCGTGGAGGGGCAGGCTAGTTCGCCGGCGTTTCGGAGACGTTAACGCGGTGCGGGCGGGACCGGAGGGAACTCGGGGCGGGCGAAAGGGGCGGCCACGCGTGGCGGGCGGAACTGGAAAAACTCAGGGTGTGGGCAGGAGGGCCACACCGTACGGCTCAGGACGGGCCGTGCCCCCGGTGTTCCGCGGTGATGCCGAAGCCGCGGCGTTCCTGCGGGACGGACCCGACCTCGCGCACGGCGGTGACCGAGCCGATCACCTGGCCCTCGGCGGGGGCGGCGTCCAGCTCTTCCAGCCGCCGCAGGTCGTCGGCGGAGACGAGGGCGACGAGGGGCTTGCCGTGCCGGGTGACGACGACGCGCTCACCGCCGTAGACCACCTGGTTGATCAGGTCGGCCAGTTCGGCCCTGGCTTGCGTCACCGGAATCTCGTAGGCCATGTCCCCAGCTTACGGGGCGGGCCGCACAGGCCCCCGGTCTGCGACGGGACCGAGCGGGCGCGGGCACCCGGGCGGCCTGCCGGGTGGCTCGGCGGGCGCCGTGCCGCCCGGAGGGGTGGAAGCTGCTAACGATTTTCTGGTCATTCGTGGTCACTGACCTCGTACGGGACATCACCGAAGTCCTCACGTCGATGTGCGCGCGCCTGTACGGGCGGCGGGCGGGGATGAGCCGGGCCGCTCGCGCGGTGGCCGTGGCAACCGGCGAGGACGCCGGAGGAAGACGTTCCGTCCGCAGCCCGGGTTCGTCGTGCAGGCGTACCGGTATGCGCTGGACCCGAACGCCACCCAATAACGGGCCCTGCGCTCGCACTGTGGTGCCGCCCGCGCTGCCTGCAACCGGGCTGTCGCACGGGTGTCCGCGTCGCGGTGGCAGCGCAGGGCCGAGGAGTCCTACGGCGCGCCTGACGCTGCGTCGACGGACGGAACGGCGGCCGTGGTCGCTGCCGTCGCTGCGGAAGGCGTCCGACGAGGCCGAGCACACCGAGACGACCCGGTGCCGCCGTTGTACCGGCCGATGATCTCGACGGTGGCCGGGGCCGCCTTCTCGAAGATCTCCCGTGGTGAATCGTCCGCCGGGGCCGCTTGCGCGGCCGTACCACCGAGAACCGTCACGAGAACGGCGGGGCCGGCGAGAGAGCGGCTCTGAGATTCCTGCGCACGATACGAGCCTTCCGACGACGGGCGACCCGCCCCGAGTCCGATCCGCCCCGGAACGAGCGGTACGAGATCAGGACAGGTGCGCCGGTCCGGCCTGTCCTGCGCGAGCGATCCCTTCCCCGGCCCCGGACCCCCCTCCCCCTGTACTGTACGTCCTGTACATTTTTTACAGAAGAGGTGTCCAGGTGCGGCGCTGCCGCGAGAGGGGTGTGCCATGACCCGACCGACCGCCCGTCACGTCCTGCCGGAGTTCACCGAACGCACGACGTCCGGGGCGCGGACGACGGACCCGTACTCGAAGCTGGCCGAGGGACGGATCGTCTTTCTCGGCACGCCGGTCGACGACACCGTCGCCGACGACCTGACGGCGCAGTTCATGTACCTCGAACACCTGGCCCCGGACCGGGACATCGCGCTCTACATCAATTCGCCGGGCGGCTCGCTGACCGCCATGACGGCCGTCCACGACACGATGCGGTACGTCTCCTGCGACGTGGAGACCGTCTGCCTGGGCCAGGCCGGTCCCGCCGCGGCCGTGCTGCTCGCCGCGGGCACGCCCGGCAAGCGCGCGGTGCTGCCGGGTGCGCGGGTGACGATCCGGCAGCCGGCGCTGACCGAGCCGGTGGAGGGGCAGGTGAGCGACCTCGTCGTCCACGCGGGCGAGCTGGCCCGCAGCCGGTCCCTGCTGGAGGAGCTGCTGGCCCGGTACACCGGGCACAGCCGGGAGCGGATCCGCGAGGACATCGAGCGGGAGCTGATCCTCGACGCGCGGGCGTCGGTGGAGTACGGCCTCGCCGACCGCGTCCTCGAACGCCGCCGACCCGTGTCCGCGCCGCCGGCCGGGCGGTGAGCCGGGGATGCTGCCTCCGGAGCTTCCGGCACTGCCCGCGCTGACCCGCGCGGAGGGCGAGCTGATCGACCGTTATCTGGAGGTCGTCGACCTGCTGGGCCGGATCAACCCGGCGCGTGAGGGCTCCACCTACCGGGCGCTGCGCGCGGCGCAGGCCCTGGCGGGCCGGGCGGTCGCGCTGCGTGACACGCTCACGCTGATGCACGAGCGGGGCGAGACGGAACTGCACGGGGCGACCCTCGCGCGGGCGCTCAGGGTGCTGGACGGTGAGCGCCGCACCGCGCGGGTCACGATCGCTCCGCGCTCCGACAGTTGACGTCTTGGCAACGGTGCCCGCTCTGGACCGGTGGTCGTGCGACGGTCCGGCCGGGGCTCAAACGCGCCGAACGACGGTCCCCCCGCCGGAGTAGGATCGGCTCCCTTTTCGGGGGCTCCGGTGTTGCGCGTTCCGCCGCGCCGAGGGACGGATGCGAGGGTTCCGCCGCTGGTCGCGGGGTGGTCGGGCGGGTGGACAAGGCATCGGATCGAGGCCCTGTCCACCCGAACGGGCGAGTGGTGAGCAACACCACACATCCCCGGTTCCGTTGGGATTTTCCGACACATGTGAGTGAAGATCCCTGTCTGACGACAAGCCCCCGCCAGCAGAGGCGGGGCGGTCCGGGCGGACGCCGAGTCCTGCCGCCGCCCGGATGCCCGGTCGACAGGAGTGGATCGGCAGGAGTGGAGGACCCAGGCAAGGCGGGCCGACGGGACGTCAGTTCCGAGCGGTCCTTGGGGTGAAGCCGCGTCCGCGCGGCCGGGCTACTTCGCCGGCCCGAATCCGACAGGTCATCCTTCACAGGCGGCTGACGAAGGGTTGCGCATGACTGCGCTCAATCGTGTCCCGTCCCTCATGGCCCGGGCCGGCACCGCCTCGGCCCTGACCCTCGCCGCCGTGGGCGGCTCCATCGTGGTGCCCGGTCTCGCGTCCGAGGCCGCCGCCGCGACGCCGGCGACGAAGGCGTTGCAGGTGGCCGCGTCCAAGAAGGGCGCGCCGTACAAGTGGGGTGCCACGGGCCCGCGGAGGTTCGACTGCTCCGGGCTGACGCTGTACTCGTACAAGAAGGCCGGCAAGAAGCTGCCGCGCACCGCGGCCCAGCAGTACAACAAGACCCGTCATGTCTCCGCCACCAACCGAAAAGCCGGTGACCTGGTGTTCTTCCACTCGGGGGGCTACGTCTACCACGTCGGTATCTACGCGGGGAAGGGCAAGATCTGGCATGCGCCGAAGACCGGGGACGTGGTCAAGCTGCAGAAGATCTGGACGAAGAGCGTCTGGTACGGGCGCGTGAGCTGATCCGCCCGGGGCGGTGACGGTGCCCTGACCGCCCTCACCGCCCCGGGACCTCGCCTGGCGGCTGCCCCGGGCCCGTCGCGGGCTTCGGGCGGCCTGCGGACGTTCCTCGGGGCGTACGACGGTCCCGTGGACGGTTCCGGGACCGGTACGGCCCGCAGAGCGGCGCGGGCCCCGTGCCGCCCGAGGTCGGCGCAGGGCCCCTGCGTGGCGGCCTGCCGGGATTCCCCCGCCGGGCGTGGCCCGCCGAGGCACGGGGCCGGCGCGGCGGCCTGCCGCCCGACGTCACGGCTCCTGCTGCTGTGCCGCCGTCGGTACGGGCTCGACGGCGGGCAGGACCCAGGGCAGCACGATGGAGACCGTCTTGCCGCCCTCCCTGGTGGGACGCACGCTGAGCTTCCCCCCGCACTCCACGGCCAGCCATCTGATGATCACCATTCCTCGGCCGTTGTCCTGCTGGACGGCGGCCGGCAGCCGTTTGGGGAAGCGGGGGTGGCTGTCGGTGACCCCGATGCGCAGGTGTTCGTCACGGTCGAGCACCATGTCCACCGTGAAGGTGGGCGACTGCCCGAAGGTGTGCTGCACGGAGTTGGTCGCGAGCTCGGAGACGATCAGCCGGACGGTGTCGGCCACCTCGGTGTCCGCCGGCATGCCCCATTCCCCGAGAGTGCCGACGACGAATGTGCGGGCCGCGGAGACCGAGGCGGGATCGCTCGGCAGAGTGACGGATGCTTCCAGGTGGTCTGCCATGGCGACGTCGTCCCTTTCCCACGGGACCGCGGTCCGGCACGAGGCGGCTGGGTGGAATACGGTCCCGGACTGGTGCTTCGCCCGCCAGACTGCCATCAGACGGACCGTCACGGGTGGCGATCCACCAAGATATGCATATATCTGTCGCTCGAAGCGGTGAACTCTGCCACGGCAGACCGTATTCGGGCGGCCCGGACAGAGTAAGGAGACCGCATGCAGCACGGTCCCGCGGTGCGTCGCCGGAAACTCGGCGCCGAGCTGCGCGCCCTGCGTGCCGACGCGGGGCTCACCAGTGGCGAGGCGGCCCGGCTCGTGGGCTGGCACCAGTCGAAGGTCAGCCGGATCGAGACGGGCACGAGCGGCGTGAAACCGTCCGATGTGCGGTTACTCCTGGACGCCTACGGGGTCGACGACCGGCAGTTGCGGGAACTGCTGCTGGTGCTGTCCGGGGCCGGTGACGGGCGCCGGGACCACTGGTGGCAGGCCTACCGGGGCGTACTGCCGCCCACGTACCGGGACTTCATCAGCCTGGAGTCCCAGGCCAGCGCGATGCGCACCCTGGAGACCTCCGTGGTGCCCGGACTGCTCCAGACCCCCGAGTACGCCCGCGCGGTGACCCGGGCCGCCGTCGGCGCGGTCGACGAGGAGCGGCTCGACACCCTGGTGGAGGTACGACTGGCCAGGCAGGACGTGCTGCGTGCCGACCCCCCGCTCGCGCTCAGCGCGGTCCTGGACGAGGCGGTGCTGCACCGTGAGGTGGGCGGCCCGCAGGTGATGGCCCGCCAGCTGAGGCGCCTGGTGGAGGCGGCACGACTGCCCCAAGTGCAGCTCCAGGTGCTGCCGTTCACAGCGGGGGCGCATATCGGCATCACCGGGCCTTTCGTTATTTTGTCATTTCCGAGCACTTCTGATCTGGACGTGGTTGTTCTCGACCACTTGACGAGTAGCCTCTACCTGGAGCGGAAAGAAGACCTCCGGGCCTACACGGAGGCCTTCGACTCCCTCCGGATCCACGCCCTTTCCCCCGAGGACTCGTTGGATTACATCGCCGCGATGAGTGACGGCGCGTAAGGAGGCACCATGTCCGCACTGCCTCGGAACGTACCTTCCAGCAACGAACTGCACGGCGTGCGGTGGCTGCGCAGCAGCTACAGCACGGGCGCCAACAACTGTGTCGAGACAGCCCGGCCGGCAATGGGGCCGTTCGCCGGGCTGCTCGCCGTACGCGACTCGAAGGACCCGGCCGGGCCCGCGCTGCTCTTCTCCCCCGGGAGCTGGGCGGAGTTCACGGCCGCGGTGAGCCGGTTCTGACCCGGTTCTCACCGGTCGAGGAGCAGGACGCGGCCGTGGTCCGCCGATTCACGGCCGTGTCCGTCCGATGACCCCGACCGCGTGCGCGATCTGCGCCTCCGTCAGATCGGCGCGCGCTGTCAGCCGCAGCCGGGAGACGCCGTCCGGCACGGACGGTGGGCGGAAGCAGCCGACGCCGAGCCCCGCGGCGCGGCAGTCCGCCGCCCACCGCACCGCCTGCTCCGGGGACGGGGCACGCACGGAGACGACCGCGGCGTCGGGGCGTACCGCCTCGTGACCGTCGGCCGTCAGGCGGGCGTGCAGTTCGCTCGCCACCGTGCGTGCCCGCGCCGCCCTCTGCGGTTCGCGGCGCAGCAGCCGCAGCGCGGCGAGGGCCGCACCGGCCGCCGCGGGCGCGAGGCCCGTGTCGAAGATGAACGTGCGGGCCGCGTTCACCAGATGGTCGATCACCCGGGCCGGGCCGAGCACGGCCCCGCCCTGGCTGCCCAGCGACTTGGACAGTGTGAGCGTCACCACCACGTCGTCGGCGCCCGCGAGGCCCGCCGCGTGCGCGGCGCCGCGCCCCCCGTCGCCGAGGACACCGAAGCCGTGCGCGTCGTCCACCACCAGCCCGGCGCCCCGGGCGCGGCACACCTCCGCCAGCTCCGCCAGCGGGGCCGCGTCCCCGTCGACGGAGAAGACCGTGTCGGAGACGGCGACGGCCGGGCCGTCGTGCGTGGCCAGCGCCTTCCGCACGGCCTCCGGGTCGCGGTGGGCGACGACCTGGGTGGTGCCGCGGGCGAGCCGGCAGCCGTCGATCAGGGAGGCGTGGTTGCCCGCGTCGGAGACGATCAGGGAGCCGTGCGGGGCGAGCGCGGTCACCGCGGCGAGGTTGGCCGCGTACCCGGAGGAGAACACCAGCGCGGCCTCGACGCCGCAGAAGGCGGCCAGTTCCCGTTCGAGTTCCGCGTGCAGCTCGGTGCTGCCGGTGACGAGCCGGGAACCGGTGGCCCCGCCGCCCCACTCCCGCGCGGCCCGCGCTGCGCCCTCGGTCACCTCCGGATGCTGGGCCAGCCCCAGATAGTCGTTGCCGGCGAGATCCAGCAGCGGACTGTCCGCGGGGCGGGGCCTGAGGGTCCGTACGAGTCCGGCGCGCCGGCGCAGCTCCGCCTGCTCGTCGATCCAGCCGAACGCCATGGGGCCCTCCGTCGTTCTGTAGGCAGCTCACAGACCCTAGCGGGCCGACAAGCCGCCCACTGTGTGGCAATACCCACACGTCGAACCGGTCAGAGTTGTCCGGTGCCTCCTTGGCCCGGGGGCCTCGCGTAGGACAGGATCGGACCCCATGGACCTGCTGAACACGCTGGTGGACAAGGGGCTGCGGCGCGAGCAGCCGACCCGTGAGGAAGCGCTCGCCGTCCTCGCGACCTCCGACGACGAACTGCTCGACGTGGTGGCCGCGGCCGGCAAGGTGCGCCGGCACTGGTTCGGCCGCCGGGTGAAACTCAACTACCTGGTCAACCTGAAGTCCGGGCTGTGCCCGGAGGACTGCTCCTACTGCTCCCAGCGGCTGGGCTCCAAGGCCGACATCCTGAAGTACACCTGGCTCAAGCCCGACGAGGCGTCCAAGGCGGCCGCGGCCGGGCTGGCCGGCGGCGCCAAGCGGGTGTGCCTGGTGGCGTCCGGGCGCGGGCCCACGGACCGGGACGTGGACCGGGTCTCCGAGACCATCAAGGCGATCAAGGACCAGCACGAGGACGTCGAGGTGTGCGCCTGCCTCGGTCTGCTCTCGGACGGGCAGGCGGAACGCCTGCGGGAGGCCGGCGCCGACGCCTACAACCACAACCTGAACACGTCCGAGGCGACGTACGGGGACATCACCACCACGCACACCTACGCCGACCGTGTCGACACCGTGCGGAAGGCGCACGCGGCCGGTCTGTCGGCATGCTCGGGGCTGATCGCCGGCATGGGTGAGAGCGACGAGGACCTGGTCGACGTGGTGTTCTCGCTGCGCGCGCTGGACCCGGACTCGGTGCCGGTGAACTTCCTCATCCCGTTCGAGGGCACGCCGCTGGCGAAGGAGTGGAACCTCACCCCGCAGCGCTGCCTGCGCATCCTGGCGATGGTCCGGTTCGTCTGCCCGGACGTCGAGGTGCGCATCGCGGGCGGCCGTGAGGTGCATCTGCGCACGATGCAGCCGCTCGCCCTGCACCTGGCCAACTCGATCTTCCTCGGTGACTACCTCACGTCGGAGGGCCAGGCCGGCAAGGCCGACCTGGAGATGATCGCGGACGCCGGTTTCGAGGTGGAGGGCGCCGGCGAGGTGACCCTGCCCGAGCACCGGGCGCAGGCGGGCGGCGGCTGCGGCTCGCACGAGGGCGGCGGGGTCTGCGGCTCGGCCGCCGCCGCGCCGTCGCCGGCCGAGCCGCGCACCGACCTGGTCGCCGTACGCCGCCGTGGTGCCGGAACCGACGTCGCGCCCAATGCCTGAGCCGCGCGTCGCCGAGCTGCTGGAACTGGACCGGCGGCATGTGTGGCACCCGTACGGCCCGATGCCCGGGCAGACCGAACCGCTCGTCGTGGAGTCGGCGAGCGGGGTGCGGCTGCGCCTCGCCGACGGCTCGGGCGAGCTGGTCGACGGGATGTCGTCGTGGTGGTCGGCGATCCACGGCTACAACCACCCGGTGCTGAACGAGGCGGCCACCGAGCAGCTGGCCCGCATGAGTCATGTCATGTTCGGCGGGCTCACCCACGAGCCCGCCGTGCGGCTGGCGAAGAAGCTGGTCGACCTCACACCGGACGGGCTGGAGCATGTGTTCCTCGCCGACTCGGGGTCGGTGTCGGTCGAGGTCGCCGTCAAGATGTGCCTGCAGTACTGGCGTTCGCTGGGCCGCCCGGCCAAGCAGCGGCTGCTGACCTGGCGGGGCGGCTACCACGGCGACACCTGGCAGCCCATGTCGGTGTGCGACCCGGACGGCGGCATGCACGAGCTGTGGTCCGGGGTGCTGCCCCGGCAGGTGTTCGCGGAGGCACCGCCCGCCGAGTACGAGGAGTCGTACGCGGCCCACCTGCGGGACATGATCGCCCGGCACGCGCACGAACTGGCGGCGGTGATCGTCGAACCGGTGGTGCAGGGCGCGGGCGGGATGCGCTTCCACTCCCCCGCTTTTCTGCGGGTGCTGCGCGCGGCGTGCGACGAGCACGACGTGCTCCTCGTCCTCGACGAGATCGCCACCGGCTTCGGCCGCACGGGCGAGCTGTTCGCCGCCGGCCACGCCGGCGTCACCCCGGACGTGATGTGCCTGGGCAAGGCCCTGACCGGCGGCTACATGACGATGGCGGCCACCCTGTGCACGCCCAGGGTCGCCGAGGGCATCTCGCGGGGCGAGGTGCCGGTGCTGGCTCACGGCCCGACGTTCATGGGCAACCCGCTCGCGGCGGCGGTGGCCTGCGCCTCGATCGACCTGCTCACCTGCCAGGACTGGCGCGGTGAGATCACCCGCATCGAAACGGGCCTGCGCACGGGCCTCTCCGAGGCCGCGTCGATCCCCGGAGTGAAGGACGTCAGGGTCCTGGGCGCGATCGGCGTGGTCCAGCTCGACCACCCGGTGGACATGCGGTCGGCGACCCGGGCGGCCGTACGGGAGGGCGTGTGGCTGCGCCCGTTCCGCGACCTCGTGTACACGATGCCGCCGTACGTCACCGGCGACGAGGACGTCGCCAGGATCGCCCGCGCGGTCTGTGCTGCGGCACGGGAGGGCTGAGATGTCGGTCCTGGTGATCACCGGCACGGGCACCGAGGTGGGCAAGACGGTCACGACGGCCGCGGTCGCCGCGTCGGCGCTGGCCGCGGGCCGCAAGGTGGCCGTGCTGAAGGCCGCGCAGACGGGCGTACGGCCCGACGAGCGCGGCGACGCCGACGAGGTGGCCCGTCTCGCCGGGCCGGTGACGGCTGCCGAGCTGGCCCGCTATCCCGAGCCGCTGGCCCCGAACACGGCGGCGCGACGCGCCGGCATGGAACCGGTGCGCCCGCACGAGATCGCCGAGGCCGCCGCCAAGCTGGCCACGGAACACGATCTGGTGCTGGTGGAGGGCGCGGGCGGGCTCCTGGTCCGCTTCGACGAGTCCGGCGGCACCCTCCTCGACGCGGCCCGGCTCCTCGCGGCACCCGTGCTGGTCGTGGCCACGGCCGGCCTCGGCACCCTGAACACCACCGAGCTGACGGCACGTGAACTGCGCCGCCACGACCTCGAACTGCTCGGCCTGGTGATCGGCAGCTGGCCGAAGAACCCCGACCTGGCCTGCCGCTGCAACCTGGCCGACCTCCCCGAGGTGGCCGCGGCCCCCCTCCTCGGCGCGCTCCCGGCAGGCGCGGGCACCCTCACCCCCACCGCCTTCCGCGCAACGGCCCCCACCTGGCTC
>NZ_JALLGL010000588.1 GCF_023072675.1 Streptomyces sp. XM83C | reverse complement strand
CCCCGCACCCCGTACCCCACCCTGGACCTGCTGGAGGCAAGGGCCCGAGCCCTCGCCGCCGCCGCGCCCGGCACCGTACGGCTGCGGGTCGTCGGGCACAGCCGGGCCGGGCGCCCGCTGTGGATGCTGTCCGCCGGGCACGGCGAACGGCAGATGCTCACCGTCGCGGGCGCGCACGCCAACGAACCCGTCGGCGGCGCCTCCGCGCTGCGCCTTGCCCGCCTCCTCGCCCACCGGCCCGCGCTGCTGGACCGGCTCGACTGCACCTGGCACATCCTGCTCTGCCTCGACCCGGACGGCGCCCGCCTCGCCCACGGCTGGCAGCCGGAGGAACCGGCACCGTCGCTGGAACAGTGCCACCTGCGTTTCTACCGGCCCGCGTTCGACCGGCAGCCGGAGTCGCTGCCCTCACCCGGCGACCCCCGGCCGCCGCTCCCGGAGTCGGCGACCCTGCTGAGGCTCCTCGACGAGCTGCGGCCCGCCGTCCAGTTCACACTGCACGGCATCGAGGTCGGCGGCGCGTTCGCCATGCTGACCCGGCACGTCCCCGGCGCCGCCGCCGCGTTCCGCGACACCGCGGCCCGCCTCGGCGTGCCCCTCGACCGGCACCCCGCCGACGGCCCCGACTGGCAGCTCGACCCGCCCGCCGTGCTGCATCTGCCCGCCGGGCGCGCCGCCGACCCCGACGACGCCGGGGAACGCGACCCCAGCGGCTATGTCGCCGGCAGCACCTGGCTGCACCCCCGCCGGTACGGCACCCTCACCGCGCTCGTCGAGGCGCCCGCCTGGGCGGCGCCCGCCGTCAGCGACGACCGGCCCGCCGCCGACCCGCACGGCGAGGTCGCCCGGCTCACCGGCCTGCTGCTGCGCCGCACCCGACGGCTCACCGACCTGCTCGCAGGCACACCCGACACGGCCGTGCCCGACCGGCTGGCCCCGCTGCGGGACGCCGCCCGTGAACTCCTCGCCATCGCACCCGCCGTCGTCGACACCTGGACCGCCGAGGAGCACACCGGCTGCCGCGGCCACTTCGCCACGCTCGGCATCGCCGCCCGCCGTATCCCGCTGCGCGCCGCCGCGATGATGCGCCGCGCCCTCGCACCCGGCGCCCCGCACACCGCGGACGCCCTCGCGGGCCTGGCGCGGGAGTGGTGCGCGGAGCTGACCCGGACCTACCGGCCCGTGTGGACACCGGTCCCCGCGCAGACCGCCCTGCACGTCCGGACGATGCTCGACATAGCGGCCCGCGTCGGCCCCTGACACGAGCCCGCACCTACCTGCCGAGCCCCCGATCACCGCCCCACCGAGCC
>NZ_JALLGL010000587.1 GCF_023072675.1 Streptomyces sp. XM83C | reverse complement strand
GCCTTGGTGAGGAGTTCGCGGCCCATGTAGCGGCGGGCTTCGGTCCATTCGTCGTTCTGCTCGGCCAGGACCGCCCCGACGAGCCGGATGACGGCGGTGCGGTCGGGGAAGATACCGACCACGTCGGTGCGGCGCCTGATCTCCTTGTTCAGCCGCTCCTGCGGATTGTTCGACCAGATCTGCCGCCAGATCTCCCGCGGGAAGGCCGTGAAGGCCAGCAGGTCGTGCTGGGCAGCGTCCAAATGGGCTGCAGCTTTGGGGAACTTGGCCTCGAGGGCGTCCAGCACGTGTGCCATCTGGGCCTTCACGGCGTCGGTGTCGGGTTGTTCGAAGACGGTCCGCAGCAGCGTGGCCACCCAGGGCTGGGCCGACTTCGGCACCTGGCTCAGCAAGTTCCTCGCGTAGTGGGTGCGGCAGCGCTGCCAGGAGGCGCCGGGCAGCACCGCGCCGATCGCGTCCACCAGGCCGGCGTGGGCGTCGGAGACGACGAGCTGGACGCCGGACAGGCCGCGGGCGATCAGGGAACGCAGGAAGGCCAGCCAGCCCGCGCCGTCCTCGGCGGTGGCGACGTCCAGGCCGAGGATCTCGCGGTGGCCGTCGGCGTTGACGCCGACCGCGATCAGCGCGTGCACGTTGATGATGCGGCCGCCCTCGCGGACCTTCTGGGTGAGCGCGTCGACCCAGACGAACGAGTACGGGCCGGCCTCCAGGGGCCGGTTGCGGAAGGCGGCGACCTGCTCGTCCAGGTGCTTGGCCATCGCGCTGACCTGGGACTTCGACAGCTGGGTGACGCCCAGGGACTCGGCGAGCTTTTCGACCCGGCGGGTGGAGACGCCGAGGAGGTAGGCGGTGGCGACCACCGAGACGAGAGCCTGTTCGGCCCGGCGGCGGCGCTCGAGAAGCCAGTGCGGGAAGTAGCTGCCGGACCGCAGCTTGGGAACGGCGAGCTCGACGGTCCCGGCGCGGGTGTCCCACTCGCGCGGGCGATAGCCGTTGCGGTGGTTGACCCTCTCGTCGCTGACCTGCCCGTACTCGGCGTTGCAGAGGATGTCGGCCTCCGCCGACATGAGCGCGTCGGCGAACGTCTTGACCATCGCGCGCAGCAGGTCCGGACTCGCCGAGGCGAGATTGTCCTCCGTGAGGGCGTGCAGGGGCAGACTGTCGGGTGCGGTCATCGTGCTGATCTCCTTCAAAGACTTGGTCGTCTTGAAAGATCAGCCGGTGGCCGTTCTCATATCCGGGCCCTCACTCCGACGCCGAGCCAAACGCCCGGATCAGGTGGGACCCCGTACACCACTTCCCAGGACGCAACC
>NZ_JALLGL010000586.1 GCF_023072675.1 Streptomyces sp. XM83C | reverse complement strand
GGGGGGGGGGGCGGGGTGTGTGCGCAGTTCCCCGCGCCCCTCGGGGGTGGTTTCGGTGCGTGCGCACCTGCTGGGGGATGGTTCCCGTGCGTGCGCACCTCGCCGTGCGTGGGGCCTTCTCGCGCAGCTCCCCGCGCCCCTGGGGGGGTGGTTCCCATGCGTGCGCACCTGACCGTGCGTGGGGCCTTCTCGCGCAGCTCCCCGCGCCCCTGGGGGGGGTGGTTCCCGTACGTGCGCACCTCGCCGTGGGCGGGCCTTCTCGCGCAGCTCCCCGCGCCCCGGGGGGTCGGGGTCATTCGACGCCGATGAGCAGCAGGGCTCCCTGGTTGCCGCCTCTGTAGGTCACCGTGTCGACGGCCAGGTGGGATTCGCGTACGTGGTGCTCCAGGTGGTCGGCGAGGGTGTCGGGGGCCGTGTCGTCCAGGACCAGGGTGACCAGTTCGCCGCCGGCCGCCAGCATGCGGTCGAGGACCGTGCGGGCCGTCGTCTCCACGTCCGTGCCGATGACGGCCACGTCCCCGTCGATGAGGCCCAGCACGTCGCCCTCCTGGCAGATGCCCGCCGTGGTCCAGGCCTGGCGTTCGGCGACCGTGACCTCGGCGTGGCGGGTGGCGCCCGCGGCCGAGGTCATCGCGACGACGTCCTCGTCGAAGCGGCGGTCCGCCTCGTGCACGGCGAGCGCGGCGATGCCCTGCACCGCGGAACGGGTCGGGATGAGGGCGACCCGGATGCCCTCGGTACGGGCCTGCTCGGCCGCCGCGGCGGCCGTGTGCCGCAGCTCGGCGTCGTTGGGCAGCAGCACGACCTCGCGCGCGTGGGCGCGTCGTACGGCCTCCACCAGCTCCCCTCCGGCGGGCGGCTCCCCGGGGCGAGCGAGGACGGTGGTGGCGCCCGCCTCGCCGTACAGCGCGGCCAGGCCCTCGCCGGGCACCACGGCCACGACGGCCCGCTGGACGCGCTCGCGGACGGCGCGTGTGGTGTGGGCGTCCCCGGCGCCGAAGTGCGTGATGCGGATCCGGTACGGCCGTCCCGCCTCGACGCCGGCCTCGACGGCGGCGCCCGCGTCGTCGACGTGGACGTGCACGTTCCACAGACCGTCGCCGCCCACGACCACCAGGGAGTCCCCCAGGGCGTCCAGGCGCTCCCGCAGCCGTGCCACGGCGGTGTCCTCGGCCTCCAGCAGGTAGATCACTTCGAACGCGGGTCCGCCCTCTTCGCCGTCCGCGCAGGCCGTCGGGTGTTCCACGCGCGCGTGCGGGTCCGTGGCGGGCGGTCCGGGCGTCTCCCCCGTGAACGTCTCCACCAGCGCCGCCTACGAA
>NZ_JALLGL010000585.1 GCF_023072675.1 Streptomyces sp. XM83C | reverse complement strand
GGCCGGGGCCGGTACCGGGGTGGCGGCCGGGGGAGGGGTCACGGCGGCGATCGCCTGGGTCACCACGCCGGGCGACTCCTCGGTCTCGGCGACGACATTGCTGTGGTCGACGACCTCGCGGCGGGACACCTTCCAGATGGCGACGCTGGAGGCGATGAGGAAGACGGCCACGGCTGCGGTGCCCCAGTCACCGAGGCCGGTGACGTACTCGGCGAGCGCGCCGACGACGGCGGCGGCCGGCAGGGTCAGCACCCACGCCACACACATACGGGTGGCGGTGGACCAGCGGACCACACCGCCCTTGCGGCCGAGGCCCGCGCCCATCACGGAGCCGGAGACGGCGTGCGTCGTGGACAGCGAGAAGCCCAGGTGGGAGGAGGCCAGGATGACGGTCGCGGCGCTGGTCTGCGCGGCGAAGCCCTGCTTCGGCTGAAGGTCCGTCAGGCCCGTGCCCAGGGTGCGGATGATGCGCCAGCCGCCGAGGTAGGTGCCGAGCGCGATGGCCATGCCGGCGGAGAGGATCACCCAGGTGGGAGGGTCGGAGTCGGGCGCGACGGCCCCGCCCGCGACCAGGGCCAGGGTGATGATGCCCATCGTCTTCTGGGCGTCGTTCGTGCCGTGCGCCAGGGAGACCAGCCCGGCCGAGGCGATCTGGCCGACGCGGTAGCCCTTGTCGGCGGCCTTGCCGTCGGCCTTCGAGCCGAGGGTGTACGACAGCCGGGTCGCGATCATCGCGGCGACGCCCGCCACCACCGGGGCGGCGACCGCGGGCAGCAGCACCTTGGTGACCAGGACGTCGCCGTGCACCGCGCCGACACCGGCGGAGGCGATGGTGGCGCCGATCAGACCGCCCATCAGCGCGTGCGAGGAGCTGGAGGGCAGACCCACCAGCCAGGTCAACAGATTCCAGAGGATCGCGCCGACCAGGGCGGCGAAGATGACCTCGGGACGGATGCCGGTCTCGTCGACGAGACCCTTGGAGATGGTGTTGGCCACCTCGACCGAGAGGAAGGCGCCGACAAGGTTGAGCACGGCGGACATGGCCACCGCGACCTTGGGCTTGAGTGCACCGGTGGAGATGGTCGTAGCCATCGCGTTCGCGGTGTCGTGGAAACCGTTCGTGAAATCGAACGCGAGTGCGGTCACCACCACAATCGCGAGGATCAGCGAGAAGCTTTCCATTTACCCAGGCAATCGTTCGAAGTCATTGGCGGATCGAACGTAGGTAACCAGGGTGAACGGAAGGTGAACTGGGCCGGGCGCCGGAGTGTCGGAAAACGGGGATCACCGCTCCGGAGGCAGGGGTGCGGGGGGAGCGGGGTC
>NZ_JALLGL010000584.1 GCF_023072675.1 Streptomyces sp. XM83C | reverse complement strand
TCCCCCACATGGCCCACCCGCATAGCCCCATACACCCCCTTTTCCTACCGTTGGGGGCATGACCGCCCCGATACCCAGGGACATCCCGGAACTGCCCGCGATCCCGGGCGTGGCCAGACTGTTCCCCTCGTCGGTCCCCGCCGCCGCGGTGGTGACCCCCATGCGCCGCCCGCTCGCCGCCGTCTGCCGCCTCCTGATCGCGGCACTGGCGGCCGGCGGGGTGACGCTGGCGCTGCTGCTGGGCAGCCCGGCCCGAGTGCTCAGCCACTTCACGATCCAGAGCAACATCCTGCTCGCCGTGGTCTGCCTCGCCTCGGCCCGCCGCGCCTGGACCGCCCGCCGCCCGCTCCCATCGGCCGTGACGGGCGCCACACTCCTCTACGTCGTGATCGCGGCGCTGGTCCACCACCTGGTGCTGGCCTCCGCGACGGCCCCGGTCACCCTGACCGACGGCCCGCTCACCGGCTGGCACGCCGTGGCCAACCACGTCCTGCACACGATCACCCCGGCGGCGGCCGTCCTGGACTGGCTCCTGCTGACCACCCCGGACGCCCTGCGCCTGCGCCAGACAGCCGCGTGGATGCTCTACCCCCTGGCCTACCTGGGCTTCTGCCTGACCCGCTCGGAGCTGCTCCTCACCCCGGGCACCCCGGCCCGCTACCTCTACCCCTTCCTCGACGTGGAGCAGTACGGCTACAAGAGCGTCCTCGCCAACGCCCTCCTCCTCGGCCTCTCCTTCTACGGCCTCGCCGTCCTCCTGGTCGCCCTGGACCACCTCCGCCCCAACCTGGTCCGCTACCGCGCCCACCACCGCCCGAAAACCGGATTTCGTCTCCGGCCGCCAGTGGGCTAAAGTAAACGTCGTCGCCGCGACAGCAGCGACACCGGGGTGTAGCGCAGCTTGGCAGCGCGCTTCGTTCGGGACGAAGAGGTCGTGGGTTCAAATCCCGCCACCCCGACAGAGAAACACCAGGTCAGGCCCGGTGCTGAGAGATCAGCACCGGGCCTGATGTGCTTTGTGGCCCCGTTTTGGGAGCCGTTTGGGAGCCGACTTCCAGAAACCGGCTCCCGGCGGCTCCCAGCGAGCGGCCGTCCGCCGTCCAGCCCGCTCTTTGCCGCTCACCCTGGGAAAGGGTCATCCCTACGGTTGTGCGAGGCCGATCACAGGCGGTACGACGATCGCCATGCACCGATGGTCTCCGTTAAGACGTCGTCTCATTTGGCGAGTCTGCGGTAGCAGATGAGGCTGCAGGCGATGGCGGTGAAGGCCAGGAAGTGCTCGACCTTGCGTTCGTAGCGGCGGTGCAAACGGCGGCAGCCGCCCAGCCAGGA
>NZ_JALLGL010000583.1 GCF_023072675.1 Streptomyces sp. XM83C | reverse complement strand
GACAGTGAGGATGTGACGTGGTGACGCCGCTGGTGGGTCTGACCCCTCGCCTGACTGACGTCTCGACTGTCCTGTTTGGGATTTGTCGGCCCGCCGGGCGTCACCACGCACGCGGCCGGACGGGCGTTTGTGACCTTATAGGAGCTTGGTCCAGAAGCCCCGTCACTGTCTTGTCCACCCGCCCGACCGGCGCGTGCCGCCCTCGGAACGGACACGCCACAAGGACGGACATGACCAGCATGACGCACGACGGCCCGCAGATCACCGGCGGAGTCGACACCCACGGCCTGACGCACCACGCGGCAGTGATCGACACGGTCGGCCGGCACCTGGCCGACCGGGAGTTTCCTGCCACCATTCGCGGCTACCGCGATCTGCTGGACTGGATGCGCTCACACGGCGAGCTCGTCGCGGTGGGCGTGGAGGGCACCGGCGCCTACGGGGCCGAACTCGCCCGGGTGCTGACCGCCGCCGGCGTCACGGTCATCGATGTCGACCGCCCCGACCGCAAGACGCGGAGGATGAAGGGCAAGTCCGATCCGATCGACGCCTACGCCGCCGCGATGGCCGTACTGTCCGGGCGGGCCACCGGCATTCCCAAGAGCCGGGACGGCCTGGTCGAGTCGGTCCGGGTCCTGCGGATCGCGCGCCGCAGCGCCGTCAAGGCCCGCACCCAGGCGATGAACCAGATCCGCGGCCTGCTCGTCTCGGCCCCCGCGATGCTGCGTGAACAGGTGGCAGGGCTGGAGAAAGCGGCCCTGATACGCACCCTGGCCCGGCTGCGGCCCGGCGACGACCTGTCCCGGCCCCTGGCCGCGACCCGGGCCGCGCTGCGGCGCCTCGCCCGCCGCCACCAGGCGCTCGACGAGGAGATCGCCGAGCTGGACGCCGAGATCGGCCCGCTGGTCAAGCAGGCAGCACCCCAGCTGCTGGAGCTGTTCGGCGTCGGCCCCGAGACCGCCGGCCAGCTGCTGGCCTCGGCCGGGGACAACCCCGAACGGATGCGCTCGGAAGCCGCGTTCGCGCACCTGGCCGGGGTCGCGCCGATCCCGGCCTCGTCCGGACGCACCCACCGCCACCGCCTCAACCGCGGCGGCGACCGGGCCGCCAACAACGCCCTGCACACCATCGTGCTGACCCGCATGCGCTTCGACGAACGCACCCGCGCCTACGTCGAACGCCGCACCAAGCAAGGGCTGAACAAGAAGGACATCATGCGCTGCCTCAAACGCTTCGTGGCCCGCGAGGTCTACCGGGCCCTGACCAGCACACCGACCGAACGAATCACTCAAACCGACCTGGCTCCAGCGGCTTGACAGCCATAGGAGCATCC
>NZ_JALLGL010000582.1 GCF_023072675.1 Streptomyces sp. XM83C | reverse complement strand
CGGCCGACAGGCCCGTGATCCTCCGGTCGCTGATGATCGCTGCACGAGACACATTCCCCACCACACGACCATGATCGACGATCGGGAACTCGACGCCTCACCGCCTACCGTGCACGAGCTCGTTAGTTCCGTTTTTGTAGATGACTTCACCGCTGACCATTTGCTCGATGTCTTCCGGAAGGTCAGGGAACGGATTCCCTTGGTCGTCAGTCAGTTCTCCGAATGTTTTCTGACCCTTTTCCCGTGACCCACTTGGGAAGCTTTGCGAGCGTCGTGTTTACAAACGCCGGGCAGGGTTCCGCGTCCGTGTTGTGAACGAGGACGTTCGGGGTGCCGGTGGAAACGTAGTAGGTGTGGAGGTCGTCGACGGTGAGGTCGTAGGCGTCCTGCAGGCCCTGCCAGTTGTGGATGCGAGCAATCGATGCCGTGCTGTTCTGCGGGGTACGCAGGGTGTCGCCGGCTTCGAGTGCACGTCGCCAGGCTTGACCTGCTCGATCGGGCGCCCCGTGCCGTCGGCCATGAGGACCTTGGTGCCTGCGGGGAAGCTGTGTGCTGCTCCGGCCAGGCAGCTTACGGAGCGGCGGGCGGCGCGCAGGCCCCTGATGGCGTCGAGGCCGTCGTCGAGCTTGGTGAGGAGCTTCAGCTTTCCCCAGGGGATGAAGCCGGCGGCGGCCCACACGCAGTCGCCGATGGTGGGATCCTCGATGCAGGCCTTGATCTCGTTCAGGCCGAGGCCTTACCAGACCACAGCCGTGAGCATCGGTTCGACGAGCGGCATCACGATCACGGAGTCGCCGGGCGAGTGCACGCACGGCAGCACCGGGATCATGGTTTCGCGCGTGGGGTTTGGAACGCAGACCCTCTTGGGTTTGCCTTCCTGTTCCTCCTGCCGCTTGCGTTCCTCGGCCGCCTGCTGGCGAGCCTGCTCCATTTCCTGCTCGAGAAGGTCGCGCGTGGCCTTCCAGGCGGCCTTGGCGGCGGCTTCTGCTTCGGCGCTGCTCTTGCCGGCTGCGATGGCCGAGGCGCGGGCCTGGTCGGCGGACTTCTGCGCCTCTGCGGAGGCGGCTGCCGCTTGGTCTGCTGCGTTGGCGGCCTTGGCGGCTGCTTCGGCGGCGAGCCAGGCGTCCCGGTGGGCCCTGCCGAAGCATCCCGGCGCGTAAGGGGTCACCTGTGACTGAGCGCTTCAGTTGGCGACTTGAGCGGGCGGCTGTGTCAGACCTCAGAGGGCTTCTCGAAACCGAGTGTGGAGCTGGGGGTTCCGTACGGGCGTGCTGTTCAGGTGATTGTGGCCGCGCGGGGGCATGAAGGCAGGGCCTCTCGGTAGCACAGAGGGTGTCTACGCCACT
>NZ_JALLGL010000581.1 GCF_023072675.1 Streptomyces sp. XM83C | reverse complement strand
TGCAGCGTAGTCTCGTGGGCTCGGAAATGTGTATAAGAGACCGGCCCGGGGCACGCCCGCCGTCGGCGCGGCGAAGGCGGGCGCCCTGCTGGAGCGACGCCTCACCCTGGCCCGGACGCGGGCCCACTCCACGGCCCTTCAGGCGCTCGGCAGCAGCCGTTTCCACGCCGTGGCCGACAAGGTCGCACTGCTGGCCGGCGACGTACCCCTGACCGCCGACGCCGCGACCACCGACCTGCGCCCGCTGGCAGCGGCGGCCGAGGACCGGCTGACGGCAGCCGTGGCGGCGTTGCCGCTGGTCACCGCGGGGCACCCGTACAACGCGGAGGCCCTGGTCCACGGCCTCGCCCCGGAGCCCGCCGCCCAGCAGCAGGACGCGCCCTGGCATCAGGTCCGCCTGTTGCTGCGCCTGCACCGGTACGCCCGTGAGGTCGTGCACACCGGGACCGACGACCCGGCCGAGGCCCGTCTCCGCCGCGCGGAGGAGGCCCTGGACCGGCACCGGGACGCGGCGGAGGCCGCGGCAGCGGCGGCCCAGGCGGCCCGTACTCCGCGGATCGCCCCGGCGACGGCGTACGCGCTGGGTGTCCTCCACGCCGACCAGCGGCACGAGGTGGAGGCGGCACGGTACGCGTTCCAGCGCTGCTGGCTGAGGGACCGCGGGGAGCGGCCCGGCACCTGAACCGGCCGGGCGGCGACGGGCCCGGCCGGCTGCGGAAGGACGGCGGACACAGTGAACGACGAGCACGACGACCCTACGCACGACGAGCACAACGACCGCACGCACCACGAGCACAACGACCCCACGCACGACGAGCACAACGACCCCACGCACCACGAGCACAACGACCCCACGCACCACGAGCACAACGACCCCACGCACCACGAGCCCGACAACACCACGCACCACGACCCGGCCCGCCCCCCGCACACCACGGTCGAAGCGGCGGGCTGTGTCCTCTGGCGCCGCTCCCCCGTCGACGGCGGCCTGGAGATCTGTCTGGTGCACCGGCCGAAGTACGACGACTGGTCGCACCCGAAGGGCAAGCTGAAGCGGGGCGAGGACGCGCTGGCCGGCGCACTGCGGGAGGTCGAGGAGGAGACGGGCCGGCGGGCGGTACCCGGCCCGCCGCTGCCCACGGTGCGCTACCCGGTGGACGGCCGCCCGAAGCGGGTGCGTTACTGGGCGGCCGAGGCGGCGGACGGCACCTTCACGCCCGGCACGGAGGTCGACCGCATCGTGTGGCTGCCCCCGACGGCGGCCCGGAGCCGCCTCACCCAGCCGAGGGACCGCGCCCTGGTGGACGCTCTGTTGGCAGCGCTCCCGGACACGGCGTCCCGCCCGTCCC
>NZ_JALLGL010000580.1 GCF_023072675.1 Streptomyces sp. XM83C | reverse complement strand
CAGGCGTGATGCGTGCTCATCCGGTGAGACCGAGTTCGCGTAGGGCGTCGGCGGGGTGGTTGCGGTAGTGGTCGTGGGCGGCGGCGTTGTTCTTCCATCCGGCGAGGTGAGCGAGGCTGATCGCCAGGCTGCGGAAGGTCGCGAGGGTTCGGGGGAGGCTGCCTGTGCGGGCCCGGCATGTGTCCTCGCCGAAGGTCACGTCTCTGACGAAGTGCTGGGCTTCGATGGCCCATTGGCCGCGCACGCAGCGGGCGAGGGTGGCCGCGTCGGCCGTGTGGGCGGGGGCGGTGGTGATGCCGAGTTCCGCGTCTGCGTGGATCTTTCCGTCGCCGCGTCCGGTGGTGTACCGCTCGACGAGCAGGGCCTGGGTGGCGTGCGGGAAGGTGACATGGCCGTCTTCGAGCGGCTGGACACGTACGATCCGTGTCTCGTGGCGGCCGCTGTTGGTCTCCTCGGTGCGGACCACGGTGATGTGCTCGTTGGTGGTTTCGTCCCAGTCGAGTGCGTCGAGCCGGGCGAACAGCGTCGAGCGGTTCTCCTTGACGGGGAAGAGCCCGAAGGCGCCACGTCGGTGCAGGTAGCGGGCGTGATCGGCGACGGTGTGCAGGGCGTCGGCGGTGACGATCGCGCCGGTGATGTCCTCGATCAGGTCCAGGGCGGCGGTGAAGTGCACGGTCTCGTGCGGCTTGTGACGCATCTCCCGCTGGGCGAGCATCACGCCGGGATCGACCTGGTAGACGCCCAGCAGGTGCAGTTGCAGGCCGTCGGCGTCGCGGGCGCCGCGCACGGTCTTGCCGTCGGCAGCGAGTTGGAGGACAGGTGGTTCGCCTGCGATCCCGGCCAGCGGATCGGCCGCATGGGACTGCACGAACGCGCCGACGGCCGCATCAAGTGCGTCGGCATCGACACGGGCCAGGGTCCGCGTGAGCGTGGTGGCCACCGGAAGCCGGCTGGGGTCGGCGTCGGGGACTTCGAGCGCGGCGAGGATGCCGGCGCCCTGGCCGTTCGCCCAGCGGATCACTCCGCGCACCGAGCGCACCCCGCACAGCAGGGCGCAGGCGACCAGGCCGAGCAGCATCGGAAGCGGGTGCGTGACCAGGTGCGGGGCGCGTGGGTCGGGCACGGTGCGGACCGCCTGCAGGAGTGAGGGGAGCTTGTCGGGTACGCACAACTCCTCACCTTGGGTGCCCAGTTGATGGGCGAGTTGACGAGAGGCGGTCAGGGTCGGGCAGGATGGCATGCGGGCGCGGCCTTCACGATCTTGCGAGTGGAATCACATGATCTTGACGGGTCGCGCCCGTCGACGTTCATCCGGCCTCCTGTCCAAGGGCCGAGCACGCATCACACCTG
>NZ_JALLGL010000579.1 GCF_023072675.1 Streptomyces sp. XM83C | reverse complement strand
CTGCGGGAACTGGCCGCCGCCACCGATGTGTTCGGGCTGCGCGACGCGATGTTCCGCGGGGAGCGGATCAACCTCACGGAGGACCGGGCGGTGCTGCACACCGCGCTGCGTGCCCCGCGCGACGCGGTGATCGAGGTGGACGGCGAGAACGTCGTGCCGAAGGTGCACGCCGTCCTCGACAGGATGGCCGATTTCGCCCACCGGGTCCGCTCGGGCGAGTGGACCGGGCACACGGGCCGCCGTATCCGCAATGTCGTCAACATCGGCATCGGCGGCTCCGATCTGGGCCCGGCGATGGCGTACGAGGCGCTGCGCGCGTTCACCGACCGGGATCTGACGGTGCGGTTCGTCTCCAATGTGGACGGTGCCGACCTGCACGAGGCCGTGCGCGACCTGGACCCGGCGGAGACGCTGTTCATCGTCGCGTCGAAGACGTTCACCACCATCGAGACCATCACCAACGCCACCTCGGCGCGTGCCTGGCTGCTGGAGGGTCTCGGCGGCGACGAGAAGGCCGTCGCGAAGCACTTCGTGGCGCTGTCGACGAACGCGGAGAAGGTCACCGCGTTCGGTATCGACGCGGACAACATGTTCGAGTTCTGGGACTGGGTCGGCGGACGCTACTCCTACGACTCGGCGATCGGCCTGTCCCTGATGATCGCCGTCGGCCCGGACGCGTTCCGGGAGATGCTCGACGGCTTCCGCATCGTCGACGAGCACTTCCGCACCGCTCCGCCCGAGGCCAACGCGCCGCTGATCCTGGGCCTGCTGGGCATCTGGTACGGCAACTTCCTCGGCGCGCAGTCGCACGCGGTGCTGCCGTACTCGCACTACCTGTCGAAGTTCACCGCCTACCTCCAGCAGCTCGACATGGAGTCCAACGGCAAGTCGGTGCAGCGCGACGGCACACCCGTCGACTGGGAGACCGGCCCCGTCGTGTGGGGCACGCCGGGCACCAACGGGCAGCACGCGTACTACCAGCTGATCCACCAGGGCACCAAGCTGATCCCGGCGGACTTCATCGGCTTCGCCCGTCCGGTCGCCGAGCTGGACGACCGGCTGAAGGCGCAGCACGACCTGCTGATGGCGAACTTCTTCGCGCAGACGCAGGCGCTCGCCTTCGGCAAGACGCCCGAGGAGGTGCGCGCCGAGGGCGTGCCGGAGGAGCTGGTGCCGCACAAGACGTTCAAGGGCGACCACCCCACGACGACGATCCTGGCGAGCGAGCTGACCCCGTCGGTGCTCGGCCAGCTCGTCGCGCTGTACGAGCACAAGGTGTTCGTGCAGGGCGCCGTGTGGAACATCGACTCCTTCGACCAGTGGGGCGTCGAACTCGGCAAGGTCCTCGCCAAGCGC
>NZ_JALLGL010000057.1 GCF_023072675.1 Streptomyces sp. XM83C | reverse complement strand
CCCCAGCCCGGGCCGCCGGGCGGCGGCGGGGTCGGGCCGGGCTGTCCGGCACCCGTGGGCGCGGACCACTGCCCGGGCGGCGGCTGAACCGGGGACCACTTGGCGGCCGAGCCGTGCGGGTTCTGGTGCTGCTGGTCCGCGGGCTGCGTCTCGTCGGCAGGCGGGTGGCCGCCGGGCTGCGGCCCGTCGGAGGGGGCGGATCCGGGCGACGCCCAGCCCGGAGTGTCGTTCATCGTCGCTCCTTCACGGTGCCCGTCCGCGATCGCGGCGGCAGGTTGGCAGCCATCGTGCCATGGGGTGGTTGTCGTGGTGACGGCCGAGGTCGGGGCTGCGCACCTTCAATTGTCCGCCGGACAAAGGGCAGACTGACGGCATGGCCGATCAGTACGCGCAATCCGGCGAGGACAAGCAGCCCGCCGGGATCCCCGCGATTCGATGGGACGAGCCACCGGAAGGGCCTGTCGTGGTCCTGCTCGATCAGACGAGGCTGCCGTCCGAGGAGGTGGAGCTGGTCTGCACGGACGCGTCCGCGCTGGTGGAGGCGATCCGTTCGCTCGCCGTGCGCGGGGCGCCGCTGCTGGGCATCGCGGGCGCGTACGGGGTGGCGCTCGCCGCCGCGCGCGGGTTCGACGTGGACGAGGCCGCGCTGGCGCTGGCCGGTGCCCGGCCCACCGCGGTGAACCTGTCCGTCGGGGTGCGGCGGGCGCAGGAGGCGCACCAGGCGTCGCTGGCCCGTGGCGAGTCCCCCGAGCAGGCCGCTCAGGCGGCGCTCGCCGCGGCGCGGACACTGCACCGGGAAGACGCCGAGGCCAGTGCGCGGATGGCGGAGCACGGGCTGCGGCTGCTGGAGGAGTTGCTGCCGGGCGGCGGGCACCGGATCCTGACGCACTGCAACACCGGCGCGCTGGTGTCGGGCGGTGAGGGCACGGCGCTCGCGGTGGCGCTGGCGGCGCACCGTGCGGGGCAGTTGCGGCGGCTGTGGGTGGACGAGACACGTCCGCTGCTGCAGGGTGCCCGGCTGACGGCGTGGGAGGCCGCGCGGCACGGCATGGCGTACTCGCTGCTCACGGACAACGCGGCCGGGTCGCTGTTCGCTGCCGGTGAGGTGGACGCGGTGCTGATCGGCGCGGACCGGATCGCGGCCGACGGGTCGGTGGCGAACAAGGTCGGCAGTTATCCGCTGGCGGTGCTGGCGCGCTACCACCATGTGCCGTTCATCGTGGTGGCGCCGGTGACGACGGTGGACCTGGGCACCCCCGACGGGGCGTCGATCGAGGTCGAGCAGCGGCCGGGGTACGAGGTGACGGAGATCAGCGCTCCGCAGGCTCCGGTGGCGGGCGCCGGCGGGGGGATCCCGGTGGCGCCGCTCGGGGCGCAGGCGTACAACCCGGCCTTCGACGTGACACCGCCGGAGCTGGTGACGGCGATCGTCACCGAGGCCGGTGTGGCGTCGCCGGTGACGGCAAAGTCCCTCGCCGAGCTGTGCGGTCGGCCGGTGGGGGAGAGGCTGGGCTAGCGCGAACCGGGGTTTTCGTGTGGGTGTTCGCCCGGTCGTGCGGTGGTGCGGCCGGGCGGAGGGTGCGGGGCTCTTGCGCGGGACGCCACGGGGCGGGGCGGTCGGCGGCGGTCCTGCCGTGCCGTGCGCGGCGCGGCAGCGGCTGCGCTTCGGCTGCGGATTTGCATGGGGCCGTCGGGACCGGTTGCGTGGGGGTCTCCGGACGGCTGAGATCATCGCAAGGCGGGGCCGCCTCGTCGGCGTCGTCCCCCGTGCACGGTGGGTCACGGCAGGGGTGCCGGGGGGCGAGGGCAGACAGTGACGGCTCGGTACGACTATCGTCACAGGCCCGTGAGCTGCCTCACCACGTCGCCAGACACTGTTACGAGAATGGGATGATGTCGTTTATGAAGGGACGAGTCCTTGTCGTCGACGACGACACCGCACTGGCCGAGATGCTCGGCATCGTGCTGCGTGGTGAAGGTTTCGAGCCGTCTTTCGTGGCCGACGGCGACAAGGCGCTGGCTGCGTTCCGTGAGACCAAGCCCGATCTGGTGCTGCTGGACCTGATGCTGCCCGGCCGGGACGGTATCGAGGTGTGCCGGCTGATCCGGGCCGAGTCCGGAGTGCCGATCGTGATGCTCACCGCCAAGAGCGACACCGTCGATGTCGTCGTGGGCCTGGAGTCGGGTGCCGACGACTACATCGTCAAGCCGTTCAAGCCGAAGGAGCTTGTGGCGCGGATCAGGGCGCGGCTGCGCAGGTCCGAGGAGCCGGCGCCGGAGCAGCTGGCCATCGGTGACCTCGTCATCGACGTGGCGGGACACTCCGTGAAGCGGGACGGGCAGTCGATCGCGCTGACGCCGCTGGAGTTCGATCTGCTGGTCGCGCTGGCCCGCAAGCCCTGGCAGGTGTTCACCCGTGAGGTGCTGCTGGAGCAGGTGTGGGGCTACCGGCACGCGGCGGACACGCGGCTGGTCAATGTGCATGTTCAGCGGCTGCGCTCCAAGGTCGAGAAGGACCCGGAGCGGCCGGAGATCGTGGTGACCGTCCGTGGTGTCGGTTACA
The DNA here is from genome assembly GCF_023072675.1 of Streptomyces sp. XM83C. Lineage (GTDB taxonomy): Bacteria > Actinomycetota > Actinomycetes > Streptomycetales > Streptomycetaceae > Streptomyces > Streptomyces thermocoprophilus. The sequence goes on along the minus strand of NZ_JALLGL010000057.1, from coordinate 22,875 downwards.
AGGCCGGGCCGAGCTGACATGTCCGGGGACAGTGCCGCTTCGGCGCCCGGCCGGTCCGGGGCCGGACGGCCTGTCGGCCGGAAGGCTGCGGGTTCGCGCTGGGGGAGCCTCCTGGAGGACGGGCTGCTGCAGGGCGGAGTTCAGGGCAGTCCGGTCATCCGCCTGTTCATGCGGTGGGTGCGCCGTCCGCTGCTGCCGGTGATACGGCTGTGGCGGCGCAACATCCAGCTGAAGGTCGTCGCCACGACGCTGCTCATGTCGCTGGGCGTGGTTCTGCTGCTGGGCTTCGTGGTGATCGGACAGGTCCGCAACGGCCTGCTGGAGGCGAAGGTGAAGGCCTCGCAGAGCCAGGCCACGGGCGGGTTCGCGGTGGCCAAGCAGATGGCCGACGAGGCCGCGGCCGGCAACGGCGACGACACCTCCGCCGGGCGGCCGGCGCCCAACGTCATCGCGTGGATGAGCAATCTGGTGTCGTCGCTGTCCAGCGGCGGTCAGGGCGCGTTCGACGTGGTGACGCTGCCCGCCGGCGGTGACAGCGCGGGCGGTCGTGGCCCGCGCGCCTCAGGTTTCGTCGACCCCTCCGCGAGCGTGCCCGAGGCACTGCGTGAGCGGGTCGACTCCAGCACGGCGGCCGCCCAGAGCTACACGCGGATCGTCTACTACGACGGCAAGGAGTCCCAGCCGGGGCTGGTCATCGGCAAGAAGGTCAACGACCCCAACGGCAACGCGTACCAGCTGTACTACCTCTTCCCGCTCACGCAGGAGGAGAAGTCCCTCAGCCTGGTCAAGACGACGCTCGCCACCGCGGGGCTGTTCGTCGTCGTCCTGCTCGGGGCGATCGCGTGGCTGGTGGTGCGGCAGGTCGTGACGCCTGTGCGGATGGCCGCCGGGATCGCCGAGCGGCTGTCGGCCGGGCGGTTGCAGGAGCGGATGAAGGTCACCGGTGAGGACGACATCGCGCGGCTGGGCGAGGCGTTCAACAAGATGGCGCAGAACCTCCAGCTGAAGATCAACCAGCTGGAGGACCTGTCGCGGATGCAGCGGCGGTTCGTGTCGGACGTGTCGCACGAGCTGCGTACGCCGCTGACGACCGTGCGGATGGCGGCGGACGTCATCCACGAGGCGCGCGAGGACTTCGACCCGGTGACCGCGCGGTCCGCGGAGCTGCTCGCCGATCAGTTGGACCGGTTCGAGTCGCTGCTCGCGGACCTGCTGGAGATCAGCCGTTTCGACGCGGGAGCCGCCGCGTTGGAGGCGGAGCCGATCGACCTCAGGGACGTCGTGCGGCGGGTGGTGACCGGTGCCGAGCCGCTCGCGGAACGCAAGAACACGCGGATACGTGTCGTCGGCGACCATCAGCCCGTCGTCGCCGAGGCCGACGCCCGGCGCGTCGAGCGCATCCTGCGCAACCTGGTTGTCAACGCCGTCGAGCACGGCGAGGGCAAGGACGTCGTCGTCAAGCTCGCCGCGGCGGGCGGCGCCGTCGCCGTCGCGGTGCGCGACTACGGCGTCGGTCTGAAGCCCGGTGAGGCGACCCGCGTCTTCAGCCGCTTCTGGCGGGCCGACCCTGCACGCGCGCGTACGACGGGCGGCACCGGACTGGGGCTGTCCATCGCGCTGGAGGACGCGCGGCTGCACGGCGGCTGGTTGCAGGCGTGGGGCGAGCCGGGCGGCGGTTCGCAGTTCCGGCTGACGCTGCCCAGGACCGCCGACGAGCCGCTGCGGGGCTCGCCGATACCGCTGGAGCCGAAAGACTCGCGGCGCAACCGTGGGCTCGACGACGCGGGACTGCCGCGCGGCGAGAAGAGCGCCACCGTGCCCGCTCAGCCGCGCGGGGAGCAGGGCTCGCCCCTTGTGCCGCGTTCGGCGATACCGGCCCGGCCGGCCGCAGCACCGACCGCCGATCCGACGGCGCTGCCCGGCAACGGCGCGCGCGTGGTGGCGCGGTCGGGCAACGGGACCCTGCGGCAGGACGCGGCCCCGCGCCGGAACACAGGAGGCGCAGGGGGCGCAGGGGGCGCACGGCCGGGTGGGCCGGGCGGTCCGGCAGCGGGCGAGGCCGGTGCCGCGGCGCCGGAGCAGTCCGGTGGGGAGGACCGTGCCGACCGTACGGTGCCGTCCGGGCGGTACGAGGGGGCCGAGGGGGCTCCCGGAGCGGGCGGTGAGGGCCGTGCCGCGGACACTGCCGGGTCCGAGCGGCCCGATCAGCGAGGGGAGGCGTTCCGTGGGCGGTGACCGCAAGGGGCGCGCCGGGCGTGCGCCGGTGCGTGCGACGGCGTACGCCGTTTGTGGGGCCGTACTGCTGGCGGGGTGTGCGTCGATGCCCGACAGCGGTGATCTGCGCGGGGTGGAGTCGACGCCCCGGCAGGACTCACAGGTGCGGGTGTTCGCCATGCCGCCCCGGGAGGGTGCACTGCCCTCGGAGATCGTGCAGGGCTTCCTCGAGGCGCTGACCAGCGACGATCCCACGTATGCGACGGCCAGGCAGTATCTGACGAAGCAGGCGTCGGCGAACTGGAGACCCGAACGGTCCACGACCGTCCTCGCGGACGGGCCGGGCACCGAAGCGGACCGTGAGGCGGACCGGGAGGACGGTGACGACTACTCGTTCACGCTGACCGGGACCCGCGTCGCCACGCTCGACGAGCAGTCGTACACGCCGTCCCCTGGCAGCTACCGGCAGCCGGTGCATCTCAAGAGGGACCGCAAGACGGGGCAGTGGCGCATCGACAGTCCGCCGCCCGGTGTCGTGATGGGCCAGTCGGACTTCCAGCGCAACTATGTCGCCGTCGACAAGTACTACTTCGCCTCCAACGGTGGCCAGGAGTCCGGGATGCCGGTCGCGGTGGCCGACCCGGTGTTCGTGCGTGAGCGCGTGAACCCGATGACGCAGGTCGTGCGGTCGGTGCTGGCCGGTCCGACGAAGTGGCTGCGCCCGGTCGTGCGGTCGAGTTTCCCGACGGGTACGGCGCTGGCGAACGGCACCACCACGCTCACCCCGGACGACCAGAACAAGCTGACCGTGCCGCTCAACGCGAACGCGGCCCGGGTCGGGCGGGGCAAGTGCGAGGAGATGGCCGCCCAACTGCTGTTCACGTTGCAGCGGCTGACACCGGCCGTGGACGAGGTCGAGCTGACGTCGGGCAACCGGCACCTGTGCTCGCTCAGCGAGGACCGCGCCGACGCGATCGCGGTGCGCGGATCGCAGAAGCACCCCGAGTACCTGTACTTCCTCGACGGCGGCGGCAGGCTGGTCCGGCTGGCCAGCGGCACGAGCGGAGTCAAGCCCGACCCGGTGCCGGGGCCGCTCGGCGAGGGCGCGGTGCAGCTGGGCGCGGTGGCGGTCTCCCGGGACGAGCACGAGGCGGCCGGTGTCGCCGCCGACGGCGGCTCGCTGTACGTGGCGTCCCTGGTGTCGGCCAGCTCGCTCGACGGCAGCCTCGTCACCAGCAAGGGCAAGACACGGCAGGAGCGGCTGACGACTCCGAGCTGGGATGCGCGCGGCGACCTGTGGGTGGCCGACCGCAACCCCTCGGGCGGAGGGCTGTTCGTGCTGCCCGATGGTTCCGGGAAGCCGCTGCGGGTGGCGGTGCCCGGACTCGACGGGACCATCCGGGACGTACGGGTGGCCGCCGACGGCGTGCGGATCGCGCTCGTCGTCGAGCAGGGCGGCAAGCAGTCGCTGGTCATCGGGCGTATCGAACGCACGGACACCAAGGACGGCGGGCAGCCCGAGGTGTCCGTCCTCGAACTGCGCTCGGCGGGACCGGAGCTGGAGGAGATCACGGCCGTCTCGTGGGCGGGCGACAGCCGTCTCGTGGTCGTCGCGCGCGAGCAGGGCGGCGTGCAACAGATGCGGTACGTCCAGGTCGACGGCTCCACGCCGGAGGGGCCGGCGCCCGCCGCGCTGACCGGTGTGAAGGAGATCGCCGCCGCCGAGGACGACCGGGTGCCGCTGGTCGCGCACTCCGTGGACGGCATCGTGCGGCTGCCGTCCGGCGGACAGTGGGAAAAGGTCGTCAAGGAAGGATCAGCGCCGGTTTATCCGGGGTGAGTCTCCTCTTCTCTTCCGTTCGCTTCCGGTTCTGTCCGTTCCCTTCCGGCCGACGGGATGCTTCTCCTGTGCGGGAGCGGTGTTCCGCCGCCGGGTGATCGCCGGGGCCTCTCGCTTTCCGGGCTCGCCTCCGCCCCCCTTCTCGGGGCGGAGGCGGGCATCTGTTTTCACGGCTCTTTCCGGCGTGCGTCCTGGTTGCTCACTCGTACGGGCGAGAGGGCGGTGAGAAAACGCCGAGTTTTCCACAGGACGTTTTCCACAGGGCTGGTCGGACCCGGCCGAGGTCGGCACAGTGGACCGCATGCGGGCTTGGTGGCAGGACCTCACCGACCTGGTGCTGCCGGCCGAGTGCGGAGGCTGCGGAAAGCCTCGCACGGTGCTCTGTCCCGAGTGCCGTGCCGCCCTGACAGGGGCCGCACCGAGCCGGGTGCGACCGGAACCGGAACCGCCCGGGCTGCCGACGGTGCACGCGGCGGCCCGGTACGCCGACGAGGTGCGCGCGGTGCTGCTGGCCCACAAGGAGCGCGGCGCCCTGGCCCTCGCGGCACCCCTGGGCACGGCACTGGCCCGGGCGGTGCGGGCAGGGCTGGGCTCTGCCGCGCCCCGCCCCGCGCTGCTCGTGCCCGTGCCGTCCGCGCGCGGCGCGGTGCGGGCACGCGGGCACGACCCGGTGCGCCGGATGGCGCTCGCCGCCGCCGGTGACCTGCGGCGCGGCGGGACACCGGCGCGGGTGGCGGCGGTGCTGCGGCAGTGCCGTCCGGTGGCCGACCAGTCGGGGCTGGACTCCCGGCAGCGGCAGCGGAACCTGGCGGGCGCCCTGTCGGTGGTGCCCGGCGGCGGCCGGCTGCTGGCCGGGGCCACGGTGGTGCTGGTCGACGACCTGATGACGACGGGCGCCTCGCTGGCGGAGGCGGCCCGTGCCGTGAGGGAAGCCGTGGACGCCGGTGGTACCGCCGATGTGCCCGCGTCCGGAAAAACGGACGCCGCGGGTGTGTCGGCTGTGTACGGGCGGGCCACTCGGGAAGGAAGAGGACGACGCCGGCCCGCGCGGACGACACGGAACCGCGGCGGCCCGGCGACGGAAAGGAGCGTGACACGGGTGCCCGTCCCGAGGGGAGCCACCGAGGGGCCCGTAGCCGGTGGACGGCTGTGCGCGGCGGTCGTCGCCGCTTCTCCCGAGGCTTTCGCAATAAACAGGAACTGACAGGAAAGTTGCGTCGTTGCAGCTAATGAGAAGGTCAATTCACCTGAACGGAGGTACGCCGCGGTAGAGGGTGACGACATCCGGCCGGGCGAGATATGTTCGGTTGTGAGGGAAAGCCGCAGGCCATGCCCCTCATATCCGAATGCCGTGCTGCGGTTTCGCGGTAATCATCCGCAGCGCTGGGGGTGTAGATCTTGCCCATGGGGGAGGAGGAGGTGGACGTCACCGAGTCCGAGGTTCCGGCACTCACCGGGGCCTGGTGCAAAAGGGAGATGCTCCGCGACTGAGGCGGAGTGATCCGGGAACGGAGTTCTGCGTGGACATCGTCGTCAAGGGCCGCAAGACCGAGGTGCCCGAGCGGTTCCGCAAGCACGTGGCCGAGAAGCTGAAGCTGGACAAGATCCAGAAGCTCGATGCCAAGGTGATCAGCCTCGATGTCGAGGTGTCCAAGGAGCCCAACCCGCGACAGGCCGACCGCTGCGACCGAGTGGAGATCACGCTTCGCTCCCGCGGTCCGGTGATCCGGGCGGAGGCAGCGGCCAGCGACCCGTACGCGGCACTCGATCTGGCGGCGGAGAAGCTGGATGCCCGGCTGCGCAAGCAGCACGACAAGCGTTACACGCGCCGCGGAGCCCGCCGGCTCACGGCAGCCGAGGTTGCCGATCACGTTCCGGGAGTGGCGACACTCAACGGGAACGGCCACCCCGTCCCGGCAGAAGACACCGACAGCGTGCCCACCAAGAAGATCGGCTCGCTGGAGGTGCAGGGCGAGGGACCCCTCGTCGTCCGCGAGAAGACCCACGTCGCCTCCCCGATGACGCTCGACCAGGCCCTCTACGAGATGGAGCTGGTCGGCCACGACTTCTATCTGTTCGTCGACTCCGAGACCAAGGAGCCCAGCGTCGTCTACCGGCGCCACGCCTACGACTACGGCGTGATCCACCTGAGGACGGACACGATGGTCACCCGGTCCAACACCCCCGAGGCGGGCGGAACACTGGGCGGCTGACACCCCGGACGGCAGCTGGGCCGGTGCCCCTGGAGCGCGTGTGCGCCCCCAGGGGCATCGGTGTGCGACCCTACGCCCACCGTGCTGTCACCTCGTTGTCGTCCGGGCATGGAATCATGGCGGCAACGGCTCAACCGGTGGGCCGGCGCCTTGGGTTGGCGATGGCTCAGAACCACAGGCCACAGCCTCAGGGGGAGGAACGATGGCGGACAGCTTCGGCCCGATGCGGGACGAGGACGCCGACAACGGCGTCGACGGCAGGGACGCGGAGGCGGGCTCTGCACGCAAGGAGCCGATCAGAGTCCTGGTCGTGGACGACCACGCACTGTTCCGCCGTGGCCTGGAGATCGTGCTCGCCGCCGAGGAGGACATCCAGGTCGTCGGTGAGGCGGGCGACGGGGCCGAGGCCGTGGACAAGGCCGCCGACCTGCTGCCCGACATCGTGCTGATGGACGTGCGCATGCCCAAGCGGGGCGGCATCGAGGCCTGCACCTCCATCAAGGAGGTCGCCCCCAGCGCCAAGATCATCATGCTGACGATCAGCGACGAGGAGGCCGACCTCTACGACGCGATCAAGGCGGGCGCCACCGGCTATCTCCTCAAGGAGATCTCCACCGACGAGGTGGCCACCGCCATCCGCGCCGTCGCCGACGGCCAGTCGCAGATCAGCCCCTCGATGGCGTCGAAACTGCTCACCGAGTTCAAGTCGATGATCCAGCGCACCGACGAACGCCGGCTCGTGCCCGCACCCCGGTTGACCGACCGGGAGCTGGAGGTCCTCAAACTCGTCGCCACCGGCATGAACAACCGGGACATCGCCAAGGAACTGTTCATCTCCGAGAACACCGTCAAGAACCACGTCCGCAACATCCTGGAGAAGCTCCAGCTGCACTCCCGGATGGAAGCCGTGGTCTACGCGATGCGGGAGAAGATCCTGGAGATCCGCTGACGGCGTCCGCGCCCGCCCGCAGGACGCGCCCCGACCGCGCTCCCACAGCGCGCACCACGGCGGCCTGCGCCCTGCCGACGGGTCAGCCCAGCGCGCGGGACAGGGCGGCGGCCAGCGGTTCGCGCAATGTGGGGTCGTCCACGCGTTCGACGCGGACGTTCGTGCAGTCGACCCAGCTCGCCGCCTCCAGCAGGGCCTGCACCACCGCGTCCACCGCCTTCGGCCCGTCCAGCGTCACCTGACGGGCGACCAGCGTGCGCCCCTCACGCGCCGGATCCACCCGGCCCACCAGACGCCCGCCCGCCAGCACCGGCATCGCGAAATAGCCGTACACCCGCTTGGGCTTCGGGACGTACGCCTCCAGACGGTGCGTGAAACCGAAGATCCGCTCCGTGCGCGCCCGCTCCCAGATCAGCGAGTCGAACGGGGACAGCAGCGTCGTACGGTGCCGGCCGCGCGGCACGGTCTCCAGGGCCGCCGGATCCGCCCAGGCCGGCTTGCCCCACCCCGCCACCGTCACCGGCACCAGCCCCGACTCGGCGATCACCGCGTCGACCTGCTCCCCCTTGAGCCGGTGGTAGTCGGCGATGTCGGCACGCGTGCCGACCCCGAGCGCCTGCCCGGCCAGACGCACCAGGCGGCGCAGGCACTCCGCGTCGTCCAGATCGTCATGCAGCAGCTCCGGCGGCACCGCCCGCTCCGCCAGGTCGTACACCCGCTTCCAGCCGCGGCGCTCCACGCACACCACCTCGCCGTACATCAGGGCGCGCTCGACGGCCACCTTGGTGCCGGACCAGTCCCACCACTCGCTCGTGCGCTTGGCGCCGCCCAGCTCGGTGGCGGTCAGCGGGCCCTCCGTGCGCAGCTGCTTGATGACCTGCTCGTACACCCCGTCCGGCAGTTCGTGGTTCCAGTGGGGGCGGTCGCGGTAGGCGCGGCGGCGGAACGCGAAGTGCGGCCACTCCTCGATGGGCAGGATGCAGGCCGCGTGCGACCAGTACTCGAAGGCGTGGGTGTCCTTCCAGTAGGCGTCCTCGACGGTCTTCCGGCCCACGGCGCCGAGGCGGGCGTACGGCACCAGCTCGTGCGAGCGGGCCAGGACGGAGATCGTGTCGAGCTGGACCGCCCCGAGGTGGCGGAGGACACCGCGCACCCCGGCGCGGCGTGCGGTCGCGGACGCGCCGAGGAAACCCTGGGCGCGCAGGGCGATACGGCGGGCTTCGTCGGCCGAGAGTTCTGTCGTCGGGCGCGGGGTCGTCATGAGGGCACGGTAGGCGGTGGCACTGACAGTCCGGTACGGCCTGCGCATTCACGCGGGCGACCGGGCCGCCCGGACAGGCCCTGGCCGTCACCGGCCCGCGAGCGGTGGGCCGCCGGTCAGGGCTGCCCCGGCGGTGTGCCGGGCGCCGGGAGGTAGGGGGCCGTCGAGGGAAGGCCCAGGTCGGAGGGGAGCAGCGAGGCCACCCAGCAGTCCCGGCGCACCCCTTTGTTGTTCACGGCGGAGCGCAACGTGCCCTCCAGGGTGAAACCGGCGCGCAGCGCCACGGCCCGCGAGGCGTGGTTGCCGACCTCGGCACGCCACTCCACCCGGTCGACTCCGAGATCGGTGAACCCCCAGCGGCACACAGCCACCGTCGCCTCGGTGAGATAGCCGTGCCCGCGGTGCTCCTTGGTGCCCCAGAAACCGATCTCCGCCATGCCCAGGGCGCGCATCATCAGCGCCACCATTCCCGCCAGTTCCCCGCCGACGGCGAGGAAGACACCGAAGGTGTACGTCGAGCCGTCGGCCCACCCGTCGGGCACGATCTGCTCGGTGAAGCCACGCGCGTGTTCGTGCAGATACGGCGAGGGGATCGTCGTCCAGCGCTGGATGTCGGGGTCCTGGGCGGCGGCGTACACCGCGTCGGTGTCCTGCGGTCCCACCGCGCGCAGGACGAGACGGCCGGTGGTGAGCGTGACGGGTTCCATCGGCCGATTCTCCTCGCGGGCTGCCGGGACGCGCCACGCCTCTCGCCGTCCGTGAGGGCGCGATCACGATTCGCGTAATTCGCGGGCGCGGTCCGGCACCATCCGCGTGCCCCGGACGTTGTCCCTGTGAAAGGCGATCGTGAAGGCGATCGATCCGGCGGCGGCCAGGCCTCCTCGCAGCAGGCCTCCCGGCGCGGTGTGGTCCTCGCATACGATGGCCGTTGCTCAGTGAGTCAAATCGAAACCGACCGTCCCAGGCCCGACCGGCAAGGAGACCAACCCCCGTGTCCGTCCTCTCGAAGATCATGCGTGCAGGCGAAGGCAAGATCCTGCGCAAGCTGCACCGCATCGCGGACCAGGTCAACTCCATCGAAGAGGACTTCGTCGACCTCTCCGACGCCGAGCTGCGGGCCCTCACCGATGAGTACAAGCAGCGGTACGCGGACGGGGAGAGCCTCGACGATCTGCTCCCCGAGGCCTTCGCGACCGTGCGCGAGGCGGCCAAGCGTGTCCTCGGCCAGCGGCACTACGACGTCCAGCTGATGGGCGGTGCCGCCCTGCACCTGGGGTACGTGGCCGAGATGAAGACCGGTGAGGGCAAGACTCTCGTCGGCACGCTCCCCGCGTATCTGAACGCCCTGTCGGGCGACGGCGTCCACATCGTCACCGTCAACGACTACCTGGCCGAGCGCGACTCCGAGATGATGGGCCGCGTCCACCGCTTCCTCGGCCTGTCCGTCGGCTGCATCCTCGCCAACATGACGCCGGCGCAGCGTCGCGAGCAGTACGCGTGCGACATCACCTACGGCACCAACAACGAGTTCGGCTTCGACTACCTGCGCGACAACATGGCGTGGTCGAAGGACGAACTGGTCCAGCGCGGGCACAACTTCGCCATCGTCGACGAGGTCGACTCCATCCTCATCGACGAGGCCCGCACCCCGCTGATCATCTCCGGCCCGGCCGACCAGGCCACGAAGTGGTACGGCGACTTCGCCAAGCTGGTCAAGCGCCTCAAGCGCGGCGAGCCCGGCAACCCGCTCAAGGGCATCGAGGAGACGGGCGACTACGACGTCGACGAGAAGAAGCGCACGGTCGCCATCCACGAGTCCGGCGTCAGCAAGGTCGAGGACTGGCTGGGCATCGACAACCTGTACGAGTCGGTGAACACCCCGCTCGTCGGCTACCTGAACAACGCCATCAAGGCGAAGGAACTGTTCAAGCGCGACAAGGACTACGTCGTCATCGACGACGAAGTCATGATCGTCGACGAGCACACCGGCCGTATCCTCGCCGGCCGCCGCTACAACGAGGGCATGCACCAGGCCATCGAGGCCAAGGAAGGCGTGCCGATCAAGGACGAGAACCAGACGCTCGCCACGATCACCCTCCAGAACTTCTTCCGCCTCTACAACAAGCTGTCCGGCATGACCGGTACGGCGATGACCGAGGCCGCCGAGTTCCACCAGATCTACAAGCTCGGCGTGGTGCCCATCCCGACCAACCGGCCGATGATCCGCAAGGACCAGTCGGACCTCATCTACCGCACCGAGGTCGCCAAGTTCGAGGCGGTCGTCGACGACATCGCCGAGAAGCACGAGAAGGGCCAGCCGATCCTCGTCGGCACGACCTCCGTGGAGAAGTCGGAGTACTTGTCGCAGCAGCTCAGCAAGCGCGGCATCCAGCACGAGGTGCTCAACGCCAAGCACCACGAGCGCGAGGCGCAGATCGTCGCGCAGGCCGGCCGCAAGGGCGCCGTGACCGTGGCCACCAACATGGCGGGCCGTGGTACGGACATCAAGCTCGGCGGCAACCCCGAGGACCTCGCCGAGGCGGAGCTGCGCCAGCGCGGCCTCGACCCCGACGAGCACATCGAGGAGTGGGCGGCGGCCCTGCCGGAGGCACTGGAGCGCGCCGAGGCGGCGGTCAAGGCCGAGAAGGAAGAGGTCGAGGCGCTCGGCGGCCTGTATGTGCTGGGCACCGAGCGGCACGAGTCGCGCCGTATCGACAACCAGCTGCGCGGTCGTTCCGGCCGTCAGGGCGACCCCGGCGAGTCCCGGTTCTACCTGTCCCTCGGCGACGACCTGATGCGTCTGTTCAAGGCGCAGATGGTCGAGCGCGTGATGTCGATGGCGAACGTCCCCGACGACGTGCCGATCGAGAACAAGATGGTCACGCGCGCGATCGCGTCGGCGCAGGCGCAGGTCGAGACGCAGAACTTCGAGACGCGTAAGAACGTCCTGAAGTACGACGAGGTGCTCAACCGGCAGCGCGAGGTCATCTACGGCGAGCGGCGCCGCGTCCTGGAGGGCGAGGACCTGCGGGAGCAGATCCAGCACTTCATGGACGACACGATCGACGCGTACATCGCCGCGGAGACCGCCGAGGGCTTCGCCGAGGACTGGGACCTCGACCGGCTGTGGGGCGCCTTCAAGCAGCTCTACCCGTGCCGGGTGACCGTCGAGGAGCTGGAGGAGGCGGCCGGCGACCGCGCCGGGCTGACCGCCGAGTTCATCGCGGAGTCCATCAAGGACGACATCCACGAGCAGTACGAGGCGCGTGAGGCGCAGCTCGGCTCCGAGATCATGCGTGAGCTGGAGCGCCGGGTCGTGCTGTCCGTCCTGGACCGCAAGTGGCGTGAGCACCTCTACGAGATGGACTACCTCCAGGAGGGCATCGGCCTGCGCGCCATGGCGCAGAAGGACCCGCTGGTCGAGTACCAGCGTGAGGGCTTCGACATGTTCAGCGCCATGATGGACGGCATCAAGGAGGAGTCCGTCGGCTATCTGTTCAACCTGGAGGTCCAGGTCGAGCAGCAGGTCGAGGAGGTCCCGGTGGAGGACGCCGTGCCGGCCGCCGACGGTGTGCAGGACGCGGTGCCGGCGCAGGCGGGCGCCCGCCCGGAGATCCGCGCCAAGGGGCTCGACGCGCCCCAGCCGCGCAACCTCCACTTCACCGCTCCGACCGTGGACGGCGAGGGCGGTGTCATCGAGGGCGACTTCGCCGCCGACGGCGAGCCCGTCCGCTCCGAGGCCGACGGCCTGACCCGCGCCGAGCGCCGTAAGCAGGCGCGTGCGGGGCGGCGCCGCAAGAAGTGACACGGGGCTGCTCCTGAAGGGGAGCGGTTCCCGGAGAGGGCCGGACGCCGGTGGCGGCGTCCGGCCCTTTCGTGTACGGCGGTCCGGCGGTCCGGCGGGGGCATGAGGCGGCGTGGCCCCCGTGCCCTCTGGCGGGGCAGCGGGTGGCCCCGTGCCCTCTGGCGGGTTGTGCGGGCCCGGGTGACCCCGGTCGGGCCGGGTCGGCCCGCCGGGCCCGCACAGGGGCTGTCGGCCCCCTCAGTGCCCTCAGGGGGCGTCAGCGCATGCCGGGGCGGGGGCCGCCCAGTTCCACGGCCGTGCAGCGCCAGCGCAGGTCCTGGCCGCGTTCCAGGCGGAACGCCATGGCGCGCAGCCGGTCGCCGGCGCCGATACGGGCGAACACCTCGACGGCGTCCGGGTGGACGACGTAGTAGCCGAGGTCGCGGACGACCGGGCGGACGCCGCGGGTCGTGCGCAGCGGGCCGCGTTCGGCGAGCCGGGCCAGCTCGTCGTAGGCGGGGCCCGCGGTGTAGCGGAGCATCGAGTGGACCGGACGCTGCCCGCTCAGCACCGCGAGCAGCCGGTCGGCGAAGACGTCCGTGGGCCGCGGCACCCGGGCCGCCGCGGCGGGCACGGCGGCGAGGGAGGCCGCCGCGCGGGTCGTGGGGCGGGTGTCGGCCGGTGTCGTGCGGCTGCGGGATGCCCTGGAGCCCGGCGAGCCCGGCGGGCGGCCGTCACCCGCCGCACCGGGGCGGGCGGGACCACCGCCGGGGACGCGGGGCGGTGCGCCGCCGGGACGGCGCTGGTCGCGGCGGGCCGGCGGGCGGGTGCCGGGGCGCGTCCGCGTCCTGGTCATGACCTTGTTCATGAAGATCCCCGTTTCGTTCGTGCCCGGCCGGGCGGCAGATCCGGTACCGGGCGGTAACTTCACGTCAGGGATCTTGTACGGGCTGTGATGCGCGGCGGCAAGTGACGGCGGGGGTGCCGGGAGGGCCCGGAGAAGTTCACTTATCCGGGTGACGGGGCCGGCGTCGGCCGCGTGAGCACGGGGCTGCACCGGGTGACGCCGAGGGCCTCGGGTGGACGCCCGGAGGGCGCCGGGCAGGGACACGAAAGGGGACCCCTCGCACGTATCCTGAAGGCGTTCCGGTGACGCGTCCGCGCTGTTCCGGGACCAGCGGAGTCCTCCGACACGAAAGCGGCCGGCCATGCGCGTTTACGTCCCCCTGACCCTTTCCGGTCTCGCAGAGGCGTACAAGACGGGTGAGCTGGCGGCCGGGCCGGACGGCGCCGTCGTCGCCTACGCGGTCACGCCCGCCCTGCGCGAGTGGTACCTCTCCGACGACATCGAGGAGCTGGAGTACGCCGCACTCAGCCGCGCGGCGCTGGCCTCCCTGCGGCTGCTCGCGGCGGACGCCGGGGCGGCCCGGCGGCGGGTCGTCGTCGCCGTCGACGTGCCCGACACGGCGGCGAGCACCGACCCCGGCCGCACGCTGGACGAGTCGGCGCTCGGCGAGGTGCGCGTGGCCGGTGCCGTACCGCTGGCGAAGGCCGCGGCCGTCCATGTGGACGCTCCGGACGCGGAGAAGGACGTCGCCGCGGCGGCCGAGGCGCTGGAAGCGGCGGACGGCGGGGACGACGACGCGCAGTTCGTGGTGGACGGGGCCGAGGACCACGAGCTGCTGTGGTTCGCGACGCAGGAGATCCCCAACCTGGTGGCGTGAGACGCCCCCAGCGCCCTTGCCCAGGGCCTTGATCTCGGATTGTCAGTGGTGGCGGGTACGTTGTGGGCATGGGGAAGCACGGAGCATCGCACATCGTCTGGGACTGGAACGGGACGCTGTTCCACGACGTCGACGCGATCATCGGGGCGACGAACGCGGCGTTCGCCGACCTCGGCCTGGAACCGATCACGCTGGAGCGCTATCGGGCGCTGTACTGCGTGCCGGTGCCGAAGTTCTACGAGCGGCTGCTCGGGCGGATGCCCACCGACGCCGAGTGGCAGGTCATGGACGACACCTTCCACCGGTACTACACCGAGCACCGCGTACGGTGCACGCTCACCGAAGGCGCGAGCGCGCTGCTCGCCGAGTGGCGGTCGGCGGGCCGCAGCCAGTCCCTGCTGAGCATGTACGGGCACGAGGAGCTGGTGCCGCTCGTGCGCGGGTTCGGCATCGAGGAGCACTTCATACGCGTGCAGGGGCGGACCGGCCCGTCCGGGGGCAGCAAGGCGGAGCACATGGTCCGGCACCTGGAGGCGCTCGCGAGCCACGGCGTGGAGCCCGCGCGGACGGTGGTGATCGGGGACGCCGCCGACGACGCGGTCGCCGCGCGGCACGCGGGCGCACAGGCCGTGCTGTACACCGGCGGGTCGCACAGCAGGGCCAGCCTGGAGTCGGTGGGCGTGCCCGTCGTGGACACCCTGGCCGAGGCGGTGGCGGTGGCCGAGCGGTGGGGCAGCGTGGCGGTGTAGCGCGGTCCGTACGGCGGGGCCGTCCGGCAGCGCTGCGCCCGACCGGCCCCCGTGCCGTCACCGTCCGGCCTCCGGGGTGGCTCAGCTCGCCGGCGCCTTGGCGCGAAGGATCTTCAGGAACTCGCGCATCCAGGTCGGGTGGTCCGGCCAGGCGCGCGACGAGACCAGCGTGCCGTCCACGACCGCCTCGGAGTCCTGGAAGGTGGCGCCCGCGGACTGCATGTCCAGCTCCAGCGCGGGGTACGCCGTCACGCGCCGGCCGCGGAGGCTGTCGACCGCCGCGGTGAGCAGGGGGCCATGGCAGATCTGCGCGACGGGCTTGTCCGCGTCGAAGAACGACTTGAGGATCTTGCGGAGTTCGGGGTCGTTGCGGAGGTACTCGGGGGCGCGGCCCCCAGGGATGACCACGGCCACGTACTCGCCCGGGTCGACGTCGGCGAAGGCCAGGTCGGCGGGCCAGGTGTAGCCGGGTTTCTCGGTGTAGGTGTCGAAGCCGTCTTCGAAGTCATGGACGACGAAGCGGAGGGTCTTGCGGGTGGGGGCCGCGATGTCGACGTCGTAGCCCTCTTCGAGGAGGCGCTGGTAGGGGTAGAGGACTTCGAGCGACTCAGCGGCGTCGCCGGTCACGATGAGGACTTTCGCAGGCATGTCGGGCTCCCCTCCGGGGTGCGTGTACCTGCGGTGCTTCTCAGGGTGCCCGGTGCGGGAGACGCCGTCCAGTTCACCGGCGGGAGCGTTCCCAGACGTCCGTCCGGCCCCGGACCCGGTCCCGGCCTGTGCAGAACGTCAAAGTTCGGGGCCTTGTTTTGTACACATACGGCTCATGACGGCGGACCGGTCGGGAGCGATAGCCTTGTGGCGTGATCAGCGCGATATCTCGCGGGGGCGACGTGGCCCCTGCCCTGCGCCCGGGCACCTCGGAACACATCCGGGACCGGGCGGCGGTCGCTGATCTCCGCGGGTGGGGACAGGGTTCCGACAGAGCCCGGACGTTCGGGCAGGCTCCGGCATCGAGGCCGGACCAGGCGCCCGGACAGGTGATCATCGCGGCCTCCCGTGCTACGGGCATGTTGAAAATGGCCGACTTCCCCCCGCTCATCTCACCTCGCGGCATAGCGTCGAAGCAGACCGGACACCCCGCGTCTCGGCGTTACGTCGGAGGGGACGAGACCGTATTTCCTTCAACGTCACGCAACGGCGCGCGACAGGAGCCAGAGGACAATGCAGACCAAGCTGGACGAAGCCAAGGCCGAGCTGCTCGAGAGGGCGGCCCGGGTCGCTGAGAACAGCCCGGTAGGGGGGCAACTTCCGACCGGGACGACGGGCGAGGCCTCTCCGGACACCCCGGACACCAAGGGCACCTCGGACCGTGAGTCCGTGCTCGCGTTCCTCCAGCGCTACTACCTGCACACCGCTCCCGAGGACCTCACCGACCGCGACCCGGTCGACATCTTCGGGGCCGCCTACTCGCACTACCGGCTCGCCGAGAACCGGCCGCAGGGCACCGCCAACGTGCGCGTGCACACGCCGACCGTCGAGGAGAACGGCTGGACGTGCAGCCACTCCGTCGTCGAGGTCGTCACCGACGACATGCCGTTCCTCGTCGACTCCGTCACCAACGAGCTGACCCGCCAGGGCCGCGGCATCCATGTCGTGATCCACCCGCAGGTCGTCGTACGGCGTGATGTGACCGGCAAGCTCATCGAGGTGCTGCCGACCACGCACACCGGGGCGCAGCTGCCGCACGACGCGCACATCGAGTCCTGGATCCATGTCGAGATCGACCGGGAGACGGACCGCGCCGACCTCAAGCAGATCACCGCCGACCTGCTGCGTGTCCTGTCCGACGTGCGCGAGGCCGTCGAGGACTGGGAGAAGATGCGGGACGCGGCGACCCGGATCGCCGAGGGCCTGCCCGACGAGCCCACCCCCGGCGACCTGCCCGCCCCGGAGGTCGAGGAGGCGCGGGAGCTGCTGCGCTGGCTCGCCGCCGACCACTTCACGTTCCTCGGCTACCGCGAGTACCAGCTGCGGGACGACGACACGCTGGCGGCCGTCCCCGGCACCGGGCTGGGCATCCTGCGCGCCGACCCGCACCACTCCGGGGACGACCAGCACCCCGTCAGCCCGTCCTTCGAGCGGCTGCCCGCCGACGCCCGCGCCAAGGCGCGCGAGCACAAGCTGCTCGTCCTCACCAAGGCCAACAGCCGCGCCACCGTGCACCGGCCGTCGTACCTCGACTACGTGGGCGTGAAGAAGTTCGACGCCGACGGCAACGTCGTCGGGGAGCGGCGCTTCCTCGGACTGTTCTCGTCCGCCGCCTACACCGAGTCCGTGCTGCGCGTGCCGGTCATCCGGCGCAAGGTCGACGCGGTGCTGAAGGGCGCCGGGTTCTCGCCGAACAGCCACGACGGGCGTGACCTGTTGCAGATCCTGGAGACCTACCCGCGTGACGAGCTGTTCCAGACGCCCGTCGACGAACTGCGGGCCATCGCCACGTCCGTGCTGTATCTCCAGGAGCGGCGGCGACTGCGGCTCTACCTGCGGCAGGACGAGTACGGGCGCTACTACTCTGCGCTGGTGTACCTGCCGCGCGACCGCTACACCACCAGCGTCCGCCTGCGGATCATCGACATCCTCAAGGAGGAACTGGGCGGTATCAGCGTCGACTTCACCGCCTGGAACACCGAGTCGATCCTGTCGCGCCTGCACTTCGTCGTGCGTGTGCCGCCGGGCACCGAACTACAGCAGCTCAGCGACAGCGACAAGGAGCGCATCGAGGCGCGCCTGGTGGAGGCCGCCCGCTCCTGGGCAGACGGGTTCGCGGAGGCGCTGGGCGCCGAGTTCGGCGAGGAACGCGCCGCCGAGCTGCTGCGCCGCTACGGCAGCGCCTTCCCGGAGGGCTACAAGGCCGACCACACCCCGCGTTCCGCGGTCGCCGACCTGGCCCGCCTGGAGGGCCTGGGCGACGGCGAGAGCGGACCGGACTTCGCGCTGAGCCTGTACGAGCCGGTGGGGGCCGCCCCCGACGAGCGCCGCTTCAAGATCTACCGGCGGGGCGAGTCCATCTCCCTGTCCCGGGTGCTGCCGGTGCTGGCCAAGCTCGGCGTCGAGGTGATGGACGAGCGGCCGTACGAGCTGCGCTGCGCGGACCGCAGCATCGCCTGGATCTACGACTTCGGCCTGCGCATGCCGCACGTCCCGAACGGCGCCGCCGACGGGTACCTCGGCGACGACGCCCGTGAGCGGTTCCAGGACGCGTTCGCCGCGACGTGGACCGGCAAGGCGGAGAACGACGGCTTCAACGCGCTGGTGCTGAGCGCGGGGCTGACCTGGCGGCAGGCCATGGTGCTGCGCGCGTACGCCAAGTACCTGCGGCAGGCCGGGTCGACGTTCTCGCAGGACTACATGGAAGACACCCTCCGCAACAACGTGCACACCACGCGCCTGCTGGTCTCGCTGTTCGAGGCGCGGATGTCGCCGGACCGGCAGCGCGCCGGGCACGAGATCGTCGACGCGCTGCTGGAGGAGCTGGACGCCGCGCTGGACCAGGTGGCGAGCCTGGACGAGGACCGCATCCTGCGGGCGTTCCTCACCGTCATCAAGGCGACCCTGCGGACCAACTTCTTCCAGGAGGCGCTCGGCGGCAAGCCGCACGACTACGTCTCCATGAAGTTCGACCCGCAGGCCATCCCCGATCTGCCGGCGCCGCGCCCGGCGTACGAGATCTGGGTGTACTCGCCGCGTGTCGAGGGTGTGCACCTGCGCTTCGGCAAGGTCGCGCGCGGTGGTCTGCGCTGGTCGGACCGCCGGGAGGACTTCCGCACCGAGATCCTCGGCCTGGTCAAGGCGCAGATGGTGAAGAACACCGTGATCGTGCCGGTCGGCGCCAAGGGCGGCTTCGTCGCCAAGCAGCTGCCCGACCCGAACGTGGACCGGGACGCCTGGCTGGCCGAGGGCATCGCCAGCTACCGCACGTTCATCTCGGCGCTGCTGGACATCACCGACAACATGGTCGCCGGTGAGGTCGTCCCGCCGCAGGACGTCGTCCGGCACGACGAGGACGACACCTACCTGGTGGTCGCGGCCGACAAGGGCACGGCGACGTTCTCCGACATCGCCAACGAGGTCGCGCAGTCGTACAACTTCTGGCTCGGTGACGCGTTCGCGTCCGGCGGCTCCGCCGGCTACGACCACAAGGGCATGGGCATCACCGCCCGCGGCGCCTGGGAGTCCGTCAAGCGGCACTTCCGCGAGCTGGGCGTGGACACGCAGAGCGAGGACTTCACCGTCGTCGGCATCGGCGACATGTCCGGTGACGTGTTCGGCAACGGCATGCTGCTCAGCGAGCACATCCGGCTCGTCGCGGCCTTCGACCACCGGCACATCTTCATCGACCCGAACCCGGACGCGGCCGTCTCCTACGCGGAGCGGCGCCGGCTGTTCGAGCTGCCGCGCAGCTCCTGGGAGGACTACAACCAGGAGTTGATCTCCGCGGGCGGCGGTGTGTTCCCGCGCAGCGCCAAGGCGATCCCGATCAACAGCCACATCCGTGAGGCGCTGGGCATCGAGGGCAAGGTGTCCAAGATGACCCCGGCCGACCTGATGAAGGCCATCCTGCTGGCGCCGGTGGACCTGCTGTGGAACGGCGGCATCGGTACGTACGTCAAGGCGTCCACCGAGTCGCACGCCGACGTCGGCGACAAGGCCAACGACCCGATCCGTGTCGACGGCCGGGACCTGCGGGTCAAGGTCGTCGGCGAGGGCGGCAACCTGGGCCTCACCCAGCTCGGCCGGATCGAGTTCGCGCAGGCCGGCGGCAAGGTCAACACCGATGCCATCGACAACAGCGCCGGCGTGGACACCTCCGACCACGAGGTGAACATCAAGATCCTGCTGAACGGTCTCGTCTCCGACGGCGACATGACCGTCAAGCAGCGCAACAAGCTGCTCGCCGAGATGACCGACGAGGTCGGCCGTCTCGTCCTGCGCAACAACTACGCGCAGAACACGGCGATCGCGAACGCGCTGGCCCAGTCGAAGGACATGCTGCACGCGCAGCAGCGCTTCATGAAGCACCTGGTGCGCGAGGGCCACCTGGACCGGGCGCTGGAGTTCCTGCCCACGGACCGGCAGATCCGCGAGCGTCTCAGCGCCGGGCACGGCCTGACCGGGCCGGAGACGGCCGTCCTGCTGGCGTACACGAAGATCACGGTCGCCGAGGAGCTGCTGCACACCTCCCTGCCGGACGACCCGTATCTGAAGGGCCTGCTGCACTGCTACTTCCCGACCGCGCTGCGCGAGCGGTTCGGCGATCGCATCGACACGCACCCGCTGCGCCGTGAGATCACCACGACGGTGCTGGTCAACGACACGGTGAACACGGGCGGTACGACGTATCTGCACCGGCTGCGCGAGGAGACCGGCGCGTCGCTGGAGGAGATCGTCCGGGCGCAGACCGCGGCCCGCGCCATCTTCCGGTCGGCCGTGGTGTGGGACGCGGTGGAGGAGCTGGACAACAAGGTCGAGGCCGATGTCCAGACCCGGATCCGGCTGCACTCGCGCCGGCTCGTCGAGCGCGGCACGCGCTGGCTGCTGAACAACCGGCCGCAGCCGCTCGAGCTGGCGGAGACGGTGGAGTTCTTCGCCGAGCGGGTCGAGCAGGTATGGCAGGAGCTGCCGAAGCTGCTGCGCGGCGCGGACGCCGAGTGGTGGCAGCAGATCCACGACGAGCTGACCGAGGCCGGTGTGCCGGAGGAGCTGGCGACCCGGGTCGCCGGGTTCTCGTCGGCGTTCCCGGCGCTGGACATCGTGTCGGTGGCGGACCGCATGGGCAGGGAGCCGCTGGACGTCGCCGAGGTGTACTACGACCTCGCCGACCGGCTGCGCATCACCCAGCTGATGGACCGCATCATCGAGCTGCCGCGGGCCGACCGCTGGCAGTCGATGGCCCGCGCCGCGATCCGTGAGGACCTGTACGCCGCGCACGCGGCGCTGACGGCCGACATCCTGGCCGCCGGGAACGGCTCCTCGACGCCGGAGCAGCGGTTCAAGGTGTGGGAGCAGAAGAACGCGCCGATCCTGGCCCGCGCGCGGGCGACCCTGGACGAGATCCACGGGTCGGACGAGTTCGACCTGGCCAACCTGTCGGTGGCGATGCGGACGATGCGGACGCTGCTGCGCTCGCACTCGTGACGTCGGGCAGCGGTCGTGCGTGACGCACGGCAGCAGTGAGGGGGCGCTCCCGGTCGGGGGCGCCCCCTTCGCCGTCGCGCGAGGCGGCGGTCGTGTGCGTGGCCTCGGCCGTCGTACGGTCCGCGGGCCCTCTGTACGGCGTCCGCGGTGCCGTCGGGCTCAGCGCCGCGTGAACCGCTCGTACTCCCGGAGCACTTCGTCGGTCGGACCGTCCAGCCGCATCTCGCCGCGCTCCAGCCAGATCACGCGCTCGCAGGTGTCTCGGATGGACTTGTTGCTGTGGCTGACGAGGAAGACGGTGCCGGCCTCTTTGCGCAGCTCGCGGATGCGTTCCTCGGAGCGCTTCTGGAACTTGGCGTCGCCGGTGGCGAGTGCCTCGTCGATGAGGAGCACGTCGTGGTTCTTGGCGGCGGCGATGGAGAAGCGCAGCCGGGCCGCCATGCCGGAGGAGTAGGTGCGCATGGGCAGGGTGATGAAGTCGCCCTTCTCGTTGATGCCGGAGAAGTCGACGATGTCCTGGTAGCGCTCCTTGATCTCGGCGCGGGACATGCCCATGGCGAGCCCGCCGAGGAGGACGTTGCGTTCGCCGGTGAGGTCGTTCATCAGGGCGGCGTTGACGCCGAGGAGGGAGGGCTGGCCGTCGGTGAAGATACGGCCGTTCTCCACGGGGAGCAGTCCGGCGACGGCCTTCAGCAGGGTGGACTTGCCGGAGCCGTTGGTGCCGATGAGGCCGATGGCCTCGCCCTTGTAGGCGACGAAGGAGACGTTCTTCACGGCGTGCACCTTGCGGACGCCGGAGGCCTTCTCGGTCTGCTTGCGGCGCAGGATGCGGTTGAGGGCGGCGGTGGCGGAGCCGCGGCCGGAGCCGGTGCCGTTGACGCGGTAGACGATGTCG
The DNA here is from genome assembly GCF_023072675.1 of Streptomyces sp. XM83C. GTDB lineage: Bacteria > Actinomycetota > Actinomycetes > Streptomycetales > Streptomycetaceae > Streptomyces > Streptomyces thermocoprophilus. The sequence goes on along the minus strand of NZ_JALLGL010000057.1, from coordinate 1,051 downwards.
ACGCCGTCGACGACGACGGTCGGGACGCGGGCGTCGTGCCGGGCGCCGCTCTGTGCGGGGATCGTTGCGAGGGTCTGCTCAGCCACGGCCGTAGGTCTCCTCAGCCTTCCAGAAGTAGATGAAGCCACCGATCCCGAAGAGTACGGCCCAGCCGGTGGCGACCGCCCACACGTGCGGCGGCAGCTGGCTCGCGCTGAAGCTGTCGATCAGCGCGAAACGCATCAGGTCGATGTAGACGGCGGCCGGGTTGCACTGCAGCGCGGTCATCGCCCAGCCGGGCAGGTCGGTGTCCTTGAGGGTGGCGGCGATGCTCCACATGACACCGGAGACGTACATCCAGGTCCGCAGCACGAACGGCATCAGCTGCGCGATGTCGGGGGTCTGGGCGCCCCAGCGGGCCATGATCATCGACACGCCGGCGTTGAACAGGGACTGAAGCAGCAGCGCCGGCAGCACCAGCAGCCAGGAGGGGGCGACGGGCACGCCGAAGCAGAGCAGGATGACGAAGAGCGCCGCCATGGAGAACAGCAGCTGCTGGAGCTGCTGGATGCAGAACGAGATCGGCAGCGCCGCGCGCGGGAAGTGCAGGGCGCGCACCAGGCCGAGGTTGCCGGAGATGGCGCGGGTGCCCGCCATGATCGAACTCTGCGTGAACGTCCACACGAACACGCCGGTGACCAGGAACGGGACATAGTCCGGGACGCCCTGCTTGGTGCCGAGCAGCACACCGAAGATGAAGTAGTAGACCGCCGCGTTGAGCAGCGGGGTCATCACCTGCCACACCTGGCCGAGCTTGGCCTGGCTGTACTGGGCGGTGAGCTTGGCGGTGGCGAACGCGGTGATGAAGTGGCGGCGGGCCCACAACTGGCGGACGTACTCGGGCAGGGAGGGACGGGCTCCGCTGACCGACAGGCCGTGGCGGGCGGCCAGCTCCGGCAGGTCGAGCGGGTCGGCCTGGACGGATGCCGGGGGCGGTGTGTGGAGGACCTGGCTCACATCCGCTGCTTTCGTGTCGGGGGGAGGGGGCGGCGGCTGTCTCTTATACACATCT
>NZ_JALLGL010000578.1 GCF_023072675.1 Streptomyces sp. XM83C | reverse complement strand
CTCCACTCCTCCCTCGACTACGTACCGCCCGCCGAGTACGAACGCGAGTGGTGGCGACAACAGGAAGCCACCCCGCAGTCCGCCTGAAACAAGATCACCGGACTCTACGAAACTCGGGGCAGCTCATACTTGTGGGCGAAGCAGTCGCACGTCCGCGTGTCCGGAATGGACTCTTTCGCAGCAGACCGATACAACTGCGGCAACAGGGCCTCCCGGTGAGCAGTGGCGTAGACACCCTCTGTGCTACCGAGAGGCCCTGCCTTCATGCCCCCGCGCGGCCACAATCACCTGAACAGCACGCCCGTACGGAACCCCCAGCTCCACACTCGGTTTCGAGAAGCCCTCTAACAAGTCATCTCATTTGGTGAGTCTGCGGTAGCAGATGAGGGTGCAGGCGATGCTGGTGAAGGCCAGGAAGTGTTCGGCCTTGCGTTCGTAGCGGCGGTGGAGGCGGCGGCAGCCGGCGAGCCAGGACATGGTCCGTTCGATGGTCCAGCGGTGCCGGCCGAGCCGCTGGGAGGCCTCGATGCCCTTGCGGGCGATGCGGTGCCGGATGCCGCGCTGTGACAGCCATTGCCGCAGGTGGCGGTAGTCGTATCCCTTGTCGGCATGGAGCTTGCCGGGCCTGCGTCGACGAGGACCCCGGCGGGACCGGATCGGCGGTATGCCTTTCACGAGGGGGATCAGGGCCTGGCTGTCGTGGACGTTGGCGCCCGAGATCCCGACGGACAGGGGCAGACCGGTCCGCTCGGTGATCAGGTGGATCTTCGAGCCGTACTTGCCCCGGTCGACAGGATTCGGACCTGTCAGGTCCCCCTTTTCAGGGCCCGCATGTTCACCGAGTCGATCGCGCACCGCGACCAGTCCAGCTCACCGCGGGAGCCGAGTTCGTCGAGGACCAGGCGGTGCAGCTTGGCCCACACCCGGGCCTTCGACCACTCCGAGAACCGCCGGTGGGCGGTCGCCCCGGACGGGCCGAACGACGCCGAAGGCAGCTGCTGCCAGGTACAACCCGACGTGGCCACGAACACGATCGCGGCCAGCACCTCCCGGTCGCCGTGCCGACGCCGACCACCACCCTGCGGCCGCGACGGCGCCTCCGGCACCACCCGCTGGAACAACTCCCACAACTCGTCCGGCACCATGCGCTCGACCATCACCACACGGTGCAGACTACCCAGCATTCCAAATGAGACGACCTCTTAGACGTCGTTTCTGATGGCGTGATCGCTCGTTGAGCCGTGCATGACGGATCTGGTGGAGCGGTTGGTGCCGGACGAGTTGTGGGCGCTGTTTCGGCGGGTGGTGCCGCCGACGGAGGTCATACGCCCGCAGGGCGGCGGCAAACGGAGGGCCGGTGACCGC
>NZ_JALLGL010000577.1 GCF_023072675.1 Streptomyces sp. XM83C | reverse complement strand
GGAGGGCAGCGAGGAGTATCTGGACTCGGAGAAGTACCAGCTGCGGCCCCGTGACTGGGAGGCCGCCGAGCGTGAGGGCCGCACCATCGCCCCGCTCATCACCAGGCTCAACGACATCCGCCGCCGCCATCCCGCGCTGCGCAGGCTGCGCAACCTCCGTTTCCACGGGACGGACAACGACGCGGTGATCGCCTACAGCAAGCGGGACGGGGCCGACACGGTGATCGTCGTCGCCAATCTCGACCCCCACCACACCCAGGAGGCCACGGTCTCGTTGGACATGCCGCACCTCGGCCTGGAATGGCAGTCCGGTCTGACCGTCCACGACGAACTGACCGGTGCCGCATACCGCTGGGGCGCCGCCAACTACGTACGCCTGGAGCCCGGTCGGGCACCGGCCCACGTGTTCCACGTCCGGTGACCGGCACCACTGAAGGGAGGCCAGGAGCGTCATGACCGTCAACTCGCCCGTTCACGACACCTTCGAGGACACCCCGGCGAAGGACCGGGACCCCGACTGGTTCAAGCGCGCCGTCTTCTACGAGGTCCTCGTCCGCTCCTTCCAGGACAGCAACGGCGACGGGATCGGCGACCTGAAGGGCCTGACCGCCAAGCTGGACTATCTGCAATGGCTGGGCGTGGACTGCCTGTGGCTGCCGCCGTTCTTCAAGTCCCCGCTGCGCGACGGCGGCTACGACGTCTCCGACTACACCTCCGTGCTGCCGGAGTTCGGTGACCTGGCCGACTTCGTCGAGTTCGTCGACGCCGCCCACCAGCGCGGCATGCGCGTGATCATCGACTTCGTCATGAACCACACCAGCGACCAGCACCCGTGGTTCCAGGAGTCCCGCAAGAACCCGGACGGGCCGTACGGCGACTACTACATGTGGGCCGACGACGACAAGCAGTACCCCGACGCCCGCATCATCTTCGTCGACACCGAGACCTCCAACTGGACGTACGACCCCGTCCGCGGCCAGTACTTCTTCCACCGGTTCTTCTCGCACCAGCCGGACCTCAACTACGAGAACCCGGCCGTGCAGGAGGAGATGCTGGCCGCGCTGAAGTTCTGGCTGGACCTCGGCATCGACGGCTTCCGCCTCGACGCCGTGCCCTACCTGTACGCGGAGGAGGGCACCAACTGCGAGAACCTGCCCGCGACCCACGCCTTCCTGAAGCGGGTGCGGCGCGAGATCGACGCGATGTACCCGGACACGGTCCTGCTGGCGGAGGCCAACCAGTGGCCCGAGGACGTCGTCGACTACTTCGGCGACTACGCCTCCGGCGGCGACGAGTGCCACATGGCGTTCCACTTCCCGGTGATGCCGCGCATCTTCATGGCCGTACGCCGCGAGTCCCGCTACCCGGTCTCCG
>NZ_JALLGL010000576.1 GCF_023072675.1 Streptomyces sp. XM83C | reverse complement strand
GGAGGGCAGCGAGGAGTATCTGGACTCGGAGAAGTACCAGCTGCGGCCCCGTGACTGGGAGGCCGCCGAGCGTGAGGGCCGCACCATCGCCCCGCTCATCACCAGGCTCAACGACATCCGCCGCCGCAGCCCCGCCCTGCGCAGGCTGCGCGGTCTGCACTTCCACCACGCCGACAAGGACGCGGTGATCGCGTACTCCAAGCGGAGCGGTTCGAACACGGTTCTGGTGGTCGCCAACCTCGACCCCCACCACACCCAGGAGGCCACGGTCTCGTTGGACATGCCGCAACTCGGCCTGGAATGGCACGAGTCGGTGCCGGTGCGCGACGAGCTCACCGGCGAGACCTATCACTGGGGCAGGGCCAACTACGTGCGACTCGAACCGGGCATCCGGCCCGCGCATGTCTTCACCGTCCTGCGACCGTCCACCCCGCAGATCGGAGGGTCACCCACACAATGATCGTCAACGAACCCGTCCCGGACACCTTCGAGGACACCCCGGCGAAGGACCGGGACCCCGACTGGTTCAAGCGCGCCGTCTTCTACGAGGTCCTCGTCCGCTCCTTCCAGGACAGCAACGGCGACGGGATCGGCGACCTGAAGGGCCTGACCGCCAAGCTGGACTATCTGCAATGGCTGGGCGTGGACTGCCTGTGGCTGCCGCCGTTCTTCAAGTCCCCGCTGCGCGACGGCGGCTACGACGTCTCCGACTACACCTCCGTGCTGCCGGAGTTCGGTGACCTGGCCGACTTCGTCGAGTTCGTCGACGCCGCCCATCAGCGCGGCATGCGCGTGATCATCGACTTCGTCATGAACCACACCAGCGACCAGCACCCGTGGTTCCAGGAGTCGCGCCGCGACCCGGACGGGCCGTACGGCGACTACTACATGTGGGCCGACGACGACAAGCAGTACCCCGACGCCCGCATCATCTTCGTCGACACGGAAGTGTCGAACTGGACCTTCGACCCGGTGCGCAAGCAGTACTTCTTCCACCGCTTCTTCTCCCACCAGCCGGACCTCAACTACGAGAACCCGGCCGTGCAGGAGGAGATGATCTCCGCGCTGCGTTTCTGGCTGGACCTCGGCATCGACGGCTTCCGCCTCGACGCCGTGCCCTACCTGTACGCGGAGGAGGGCACCAACTGCGAGAACCTGCCCGCGACCCACGCCTTCCTCAAACGGGTCCGCAAGGAGATCGACGCCCACTACCCCGACACCGTGCTCCTCGCCGAGGCCAACCAGTGGCCGGAGGACGTCGTCGACTACTTCGGCGACTACGCCTCCGGCGGCGACGAGTGCCACATGGCGTTCCACTTCCCGGTGATGCCGCGCATCTTCATGGCCGTACGCCGCGAGTCCCGCTACCCGGTCTCCG
>NZ_JALLGL010000575.1 GCF_023072675.1 Streptomyces sp. XM83C | reverse complement strand
CCGCCTCAGCCGACAGGGCAGACGATCTTCACCATGGACACCCGCCGCCGACCAGCGCGAGCACGGCAACTCGCCCGCACACCAGCCCACCTCACCTGCACGTTTCACGATGCACAGTGCTCAATGATGATGACAGCCAGCAGAACCGCCACGTTGATACTCAGAACCACCTGGCCAGCCCTCCCCCGCACAACACTCTGACGATCCGCCTTCCTGCATAGCCGGAACTCGACAGCACCACGTTTCGATCACCGGTGATTGGCGACGGAGCGCCTGGTCAATGGCTGGATTGAGGCAGCTGCGCGAAGCGAACAGCACCGCCACCTGCTCCATTCGCAGCCCGCTGGGCTGAACGAGCCACGACCTCGCGGCCTCCGTCGCACTGGTCGCCCTGCCATGCGCGTCAGGACAGGGCGGTGGGGCGGCGCGGCGGAGGGATGCGGTCCAGCAGGTCCCATAGCGGTCGGGACCCGGCCGCCCATTCGCGCAGCAGACGGCGGTCCACGAGGTGAATCCGGTGCTCCGCGCCCCAGGGGATGGCCTTGGAGGAGAAACGGCCGTTGGTGAGCACGACCGCGACGTCCGCTCCGTGGATCTGCCGTGCGGTGCCGTTGACCTGCTGCAGGACACCGACGCCGACGGCGGAGCCGCGGTCTCCGTCGCGGCGGTGTTTGCACTGGATGGCCCAGACGCGCCCCATAGGATCGACGGCGCGTACGTCGCAGGCGTTGTCGCCGGCACCGCCGAGCTGCTCTGCCTGGCAGCCGTCCCGTCGCATCAGGTCCCGTATGGCGAACTCGAACGCGCGGTGGTCCAGGGCGTCCAGCTCCGCGATCCGCATCCGCAGGGCGCGGGCGCGCACGCGCTCCCACTCGGCCCGTTGCCGTGCCTGCTGTAGCCAGAGGCCACCGGCCACTGCGGCGATCACGGCGGCGATGAGGAGGATCCACCAGTGCACCAGTAGCCAGTGCACGACGGTGATGACCAACCCGAGCGCCAGGACCCCAGCTCCCAGCAAAGCCAGCTGGTCATCCTGCTTCTTGGAACGGCGGGCCGGCCGGCGCCGTGCGGGACGCCGCGCCGGACGTCGGCCGCTCATCGGGCTGTCCCCGGCTCAACCGGCAGGCTGCGTTCGGCAGACCGGGCGAGGGCCCGTATCGGCCCAGCGGCCCGCTCGCACGCCTCCATCCGTACCGACATGAAAAAACTCCCCCCTATCCACAGGCTGTTGACGATTCCCGCGCAGGTTATGAGAGGGCTTCTCGAAACCGAGTGTGGAGCTGGGGGTTCCGTACGGGCGTGCTGTTCAGGTGATTGTGGCCGCGCGGGGGCATGAAGGCAGGGCCTCTCGGTAGCACAGAGGGTGTCTACGCCACTGC
>NZ_JALLGL010000574.1 GCF_023072675.1 Streptomyces sp. XM83C | reverse complement strand
CGCCGGCCAGCGCCATGGAGCACTCGCCGCGCCGCAGTGCCTGCACCGCCAGATGCAGCGCGACCAGCGACGACGAGCAGGCGGTGTCCACGGACAGGGCGGGCCCGTTGAACCCGAACGTGTAGGCCACCCGGCCGGAGACGACACTGGTCTGGGTGCCCGTCAGCAGATGGCCGTCCGTGCCGCCCGCCGGCTGGTCCAGCCGGGGGCCGTAGTCACTGGCCAGCACACCCACGAAGACACCCGTGTCGGAGCCGCGCAGCCGCTCCGGGTCGAGCCCGGCACGTTCCAGGGTCTCCCAGGTGGTCTCCAGCAGCAGCCGCTGCTGCGGGTCCATCGCCAGCGCCTCACGGGAGCTGATGCCGAAGAACGACGCGTCGAACTCGTCGATGGCGGAGAGGAATCCGCCGCGCCGCACATACGTCGTCCCGGAACCGTCCGAGGCGAACAGCGACTCCAGATCCCAGCCCCGGTCCGTCGGGAAGTCCCCGAGGGTGTCCACGCCGTCCGCGAGCACCCGCCACAGCTCCTCGGGGGAGCCGGCGCCGCCCGGGTAGCGGCAGCCCATGGAGACGATCGCCACCGCGTCGTCCGCCACGGCCTCCGCCGTCGGCCGCACCTGTGCCGGCTCGGCGGCGGGCCGCTCGGCCGAGTCGCCGGCCAGCCGCCCGTACAGGTGGTCCGCCAGCTCCAGCGGGGTCGGGAAGTCGAAGACGATCGTCGTGGACAGCTTCAGCTCGGTCGCAGCGGCCAGCCTGTTGCGCAGCTCCACCGACGTCAGCGAGTCGAACCCCAGCTCCTTGAAGCTGAGTTCGCCGTCCACCGCCGTGTCCGGGCCGTGCCCGAGCACGGCCGCCACCTGCGCGTTCACGGTGTCCCGCACCGCCTGCCGGGCGGCGTCCCCGGTGAGGCCCGTCAGCCGGGCGGCGAGCGCCCGCTCGGCACCGGCCGGCCCGGCCGCCGCGGCGACCCGGCGCGGGGCGCGCACCAGACCGCGCAGCGGCGCGGCCAGTTCGGTGCCCTGGGCGGCCCGGGCGCGCAGCGCGGCGAGGTCCCAGTGCGAGGCCACCACCGCCGGGTCGGCGCCCTCCAGCGCCGCGTCCAGCATCCGCAGGCCCTCCTCGGCCTCCAGCGCGACCGTGCCGGCGGCACTCGCGAGCCGCGCCCGGTCGGCGGCCGACAGCCCCGCGGTCATCGCGGACTCCGGCGCCCAGAGTCCCCAGGCGAGGGAGAGGGCGGGCAGGCCTTGGTGGTGGCGGTGGTGGGCGAGGGCGTCGAGGGCGGCGTTGGCGGCGGCGTAGTTGGCTTGTCCGGCGTTGCCGAGGGTGCCGGCGATGGAGGAGAAGAGGACGAAGTGGGCGAGGTCGTGGTGGGTGGTGAG
>NZ_JALLGL010000573.1 GCF_023072675.1 Streptomyces sp. XM83C | reverse complement strand
CATTCCTGTCTGACCAGGCGTGCGGACGCCCTGTTCGAGCTCGCGGACGCGGTGTTGTGCGCCGATGGTCCAGTCCGGTCGCTGGTGGAACTGTCGCTGGTGGGCGAACACCGTCGCGGGCACGGCGGGCTCTACGACGCTCTGGCCGCGGGCCGGGTCGACGTCGCCCGGCTGCGACGGGCCCTGGCGACGGTGTCGCTGCCGCGGGCGGCGGACGGCCGGCTGGTCCTGGCCGCCGACATCACCTGCTGGCTGCGGCCCAGTGCCCACACCTCACCGCAGCGGATCCTGTGCCACACCTACGGACGGGGCAAGGACCAGCACATTCCCGTTCCCGGCTGGCCCTACTCAGTGATCTGCGCGCTGGAGACCGGCCGCAGTTCCTGGACCGCCCCACTGGACGCCCTGCGTCTGGCACCAGGCGACGACGCCGCCACGGTCACCGCCAGGCAGATGCGTGAGCTGGTCGAGCGGCTGATTGAGGCCGGGCAGTGGAAGGACAGCGACCCGCAGATCCTGATCGTGGTGGACGCGGGATATGACGTGCCCCGCCTGGCCTTCCTGCTGAAGGATCTGCCCGTGCAGGTGCTGGGCCGGATGCGCTCGGACCGCGTCCTGCGCCGTGCGGCACCGCCCCGTGAGCCCGGTGTCCGCGGCCGTCCGCCTCGCCATGGCGGCGAGTTCGTCTTCGGCGACCCGGCCACCTGGAACATCCCGGACGCGCAGACCGTGACCGCGACCCGTCTCTACGGCACCGCGACCGCCCGGGCCTGGGACCGGCTCCACCCGAGACTGACGCACCGCTCGGCCTGGACCGCCCAGCTGGGCGCCCTGCCAGTCATCGAGGGGACCGTGATCCGCCTGCAGGTCGAGCGCCTGCCCAGCGGCGCGACACCGAAGCCGGTATGGCTGTGGTGGTCGGGCACCGACGCCACACCAGCCGACATCGACCTGCTCTGGCAGGCATTCCTGCGGCGCTTCGACATCGAGCACACCTTCCGCCTGTTCAAGCAGACACTAGGCTGGACCTGCCCGAAGATCCGCACCCCCGAGGCTGCCGACCGCTGGACCTGGCTGATCCTCGCAGCGTTCACCCAGCTACGGCTCGCCCGCCCGCTGGCGGCAGACCTCCGCCGGCCGTGGGAGACGCCCAGCCCGCCCGACAGACTCACCCCCGCACGAGTCCGTCGCGACTTCCGGCACATCCGCCCCAAGGCCGCTTGCCCAGCCGGAGCACCGAAATCTTCGCACCCCGGTCCAGGACGCCCGCCAGGAAGCAAGAACACCCGGCCGACTCCACGGCACGACGTCTACACAGCCCGCAAAACAGACACCACGAAACCGAAGGCGAAGAAGTCGACGACCCCACGGCCTCGCCGCACAGGTTAAAGATCAAGCTA
>NZ_JALLGL010000572.1 GCF_023072675.1 Streptomyces sp. XM83C | reverse complement strand
GAAGCAAGAACACCCGGCCGACTCCACGGCACGACGTCTACACAGCCCGCAAAACAGACACCACGAAACCGAAGGCGAAGAAGTCGACGACCCCACGGCCTCGCCGCACAGGTTAAAGATCAAGCTACGGCAGGTTCGAGCTGGACATGAACAGCCGCCTGGAGCTGGACCTGGCCCCCACGGCCAATGCGGTTCCCGGCCCGCGCCGCCCCGAGAGCGAGAACGCGACGGCCCCCGCATGAGCGGGCCGGGCGAGTGTGCCGCTCCAGGCGGCAGAGGGACGCGTGCCGGGACCGCGCGAGCAGTGAGGCGCGCGAATTGGGGGCGTGGGATCTTGGGGCATAGGTTGACGGCATGGTGGAGGGGGCGAACTCCGCGGCGCAGACCATGCCGCAGGAGCAGCAGACAAGGGGGCGGCATGCCGCCCGGCGGAAGAAGTACAAGAGCGGGCTGGCGCGTTCGTCCTTGTTGATGGCTGTCGGCACGGTGGTGTCGCGGGCGACGGGGCTGATCCGTCAGGTGCTGCAGGCCGCGGCGCTGGGAACGGGCCTGCTGGCCAGTACGTACAACACGGCGAACACGGTGCCGACGAGCCTGTACACGCTGCTGATCGGCGGCGCGCTCAATGCTGTGCTGGTGCCGCAGCTGGTGCGGGCCCGGACCACGGACCCCGACGGCGGGCGGGCCTACGAGCAGCGGCTGGTCACGCTCGTGGTGTGCGTGCTGGGGGTGGGGACGGCGCTGGCGGTGTGGGCGGCGCCGCAGATCGTGGGCCTGTACATGCGGGACACCCCGGACAGTCACGAGGCGTTCGAGCTGACGGTGACGTTCGCGCGGTTCCTGTTGCCGCAGATCTTCTTCTATGGCCTGTTCAGCATCTACGGGCAGGTGCTGAACGCGCGGGAGAAGTTCGGCGCGATGATGTGGACCCCGGTGCTGAACAACGTCGTGCTGGTCGGCATGTTCGGCGCCTATCTGGGGCTGATGACGGTGCCCGATCGGGTGGAGGACATCACCGCCGCCCAGGTGCGGCTGCTGGGGATCGGGACGACTGCGGGCATCGCCGTCCAGGCCCTGGCGCTGATCCCGTTCGCCAGGGCGGCCGGTTTCCGGTTCCGGCCGCGGTTCGACTGGCGGGGCACCGGCCTGGGCAAGAGCGTGCACGCAGCGAAGTGGACGCTGCTGTTCGTCCTGGCCAACCAGGTCTCCCTGACCGTGGTCACGAACTACGCCAACGCCGCCGACCAGGAGCTGCCGCAGGCCGGCGCAGGCTAGTTGTTCTGTCCACGGAGGTTGGTGACAGCGATCACTGACGTGTGATCTTGAAATGGGTGAGGGCCCTCTGGCTCGGTGTGGATTGCGAGATCTGCACCGGCGACCAGAAAGGCCCTCGTGCCCCACCG
>NZ_JALLGL010000571.1 GCF_023072675.1 Streptomyces sp. XM83C | reverse complement strand
CCCGCCCTCCACGGCGTGGGCCGGGAACACCCCGGCCCCGACGGCACCCTCGGGTCGCCCGCCGGGACCGTCGACGCCGATGTGCCGGCCGCCGTGGGCCGAGTGCTCGACGAACTGCTCTCCGGCCGCCTGCATCACGCCCGGCTCGTCGATCCGCTGTTCGCCGAGGACATCGCCGGACGCGTCGCCGCGTTCACCCGCCACGGCGGCAAACGCATCCGCGCGCACCTGGTGTGGTGGTCGTTCCGCGCCTGCGGCGGAACCGGCCCGGACGCCGCGTCGGCGGCCCTGCGTCTCGGCGCCGCCGTGGAACTGCTGCAGACCTGCGCGCTCGTCCACGACGACGTGATGGACCAGGCCGTCCTGCGCCGCGGCCGGCCCGCCCTGCACACCCAGGCGAGCGCCGGCTTCGCCGGGCGTACGACCGCCGAACGCGCCCGGCGGGCCGGAGAGGCCGCGGCGATCCTCGCCGGGGACCTCGCCCTCGCGTGGGCCGACGACCTGGTCGCCGAGACACCGCTGCCCGCCCCGGCCGGAGCCGTCGTGCGCCGACTGTGGAGCGACATGCGCACCGAGATGGTCGCCGGCCAGTACCTCGACCTGCACGGCCAGACCACCGGCGCTCGGTCCCTGCCGCGCGCGCTGCGCGCCGCCTGCCTGAAGAGCGCCCTGTACTCGGTGGAACGCCCGCTCGCCCTGGGCGCGGCCCTCGCCGGAGCCGACGACACCACCCTGCGCGCCCTGAGCGCGGCCGGCCGCCGCGTCGGCATGGCCTTCCAGCTGCGGGACGACCTCGACGACGTCTTCGCCGACCCCCGGCACACCGGGAAGCCGAGCGGCGGCGACATCCGCGAGGGCAAACCCACGTATCTGATCGCCCTCGCCCGCGCCCGCGCACAGGCCCGCGACGACGGTACGGCCCTCGCGGTCCTGGACCGCTGCGTGGGCGACCCCGCGCTGACCTCGCGGGATCTGACGGAGGTCCGGGGGGTCCTGGCCTCGACGGGCGCCAGGGCCACGGTCGAGGCGAAGATCCGGCGGCTCGTCGCCCAGGGCCTGCGACGGTTCGACACCGCCCGCCTCGCACCGGAACCGGCCCGCTCGTTGCGCCGCCTCCTCGAGTCGGCGGCGACAGGAGCCGCACCGGCCCCCCGCCCGGCGCAGGACCCGGACGGCACCTGCCCTGCGCCGGAGGCGGCCGGGTCCCGCCCAGCCTCGAAGACGGCCGGGTCCCGCCCAGCTCCGGAGACGGAGGGGTCCCGTCCCATGCCGGACGGCACCCGCCCCGCGCCGGAGGCGGCCGGGTCCCGCCCAGCTCCGGAGACGGAGGGGTCGCGTCCCATGCCGGACGGCACCCGCCCCGCGCCGGAGGCGGCCGGGTCCCGCCCAGCTCCGGAGACGGAGGGGTCGCGTCCCATGCC
>NZ_JALLGL010000570.1 GCF_023072675.1 Streptomyces sp. XM83C | reverse complement strand
CCGCCACCCGCCGGTGCGGATCGGCCCCTGCCCACACGTCGCCACCGTCGCGCCGCCCGTGCGCGCAGCTCACCGGGAGAGACATGACAGCGTCCGCCGTATCCGCCGTATCCGCCGTATCCGCCACCACCGCCTCCGCCACCCCCGCTCCGCCGACCGTGCGCATCAGCGCGGCCCGCCCCGCGCCCGTCTTCCGCGGCCGTATCGGCCGGGACGCCCGCAGCGGGCACTACGCCACGCCCCGCCGCTACCGGCTGTACCTGTCCACCGCCTGTCCCGAAGGGCTGCGTCTCGCCGTCGCGCACAGCCTCCTCGGCCTCGACCGCGACTGTCCCGCCACCTTCCTGCCCGCCGTGCCCGACGGCCCCGACGGCGGCCACAGCGCCCTGCGCCCGCTGTACGAGGCGAGCGCCCACCACTACGCGGGGCCCGCCCTCGCACCCGTCCTCGCCGACGACTGGCTGGGCCGTATCGTCAGCACCCACGCCCCGGACATCCTGCGCGACCTCGACCGCCGGCTCGGACACGGCAGGCCGGCCCTCTGCCCGGAGGACGAGCAGACCGACATCGAGGCCGTCGAGCGCCTGTGCGAGCAGGGCATCGGCGGCGCCGCGCAGCGCGCCGGGACCGCCGAAGCCGACCCGGCCGAACGTGCCGCCGCCCTCACCGAACTCCTCGACGCACTCGGCGAGTTGGAGCGTCGTCTCGCCGGAGGCGGGCTCACGTCCGGAGGCCGGCTCACCGCCGCCGACATCGCCGTCTGGGTGAGCCTCGTCCAGCTCGACACCGTCCACACCCACCACCTCGACGCCGACGCCGTCCGCCGCATCGCCGCCCACCCCCGCCTGTGGGCCCACGCCCGCCGGCTCACCGCGCACCCCGCCTTCGCCCGCCACCTCGACCTCGACGGCATCGCCCGCCGCCACCGCGCCCACTGCCGGGGACAGGAGGCCGCCGGCGCGGGCGTCCGCATCCTCGACTGGTCCGCCTGCGCGTCCCGGCAGGCGGACCGCCGTTGACACCCGTTCGAATGATCGTCTTCAATGACCGCCCCGGCCCTGAACGGTCAAGAGCGCCAGTGACAGGCTCCGAAGGACAGGCCCTTGCCCCGACCGGCCGACCGGCAGCCCTCGCAGCGCGATGGGGTGCCCCGGACGACGACCGGACCGGATGCATTCCGGTGAGCCCGAGGCCCGCCACGGGCCGGAACTGGTGACGGTGACGACATGCACGCAGCCGCTGACCTCCTGGTCGCCGACCGTGCCGTCGACCTGCTCCGCGTGAACAGCGCCCTGTGTACCGCTCCGGGCCGTGCCCGCCGCCGGGGCTGAACAGCACCCGCTCACGCCCCGCTCCGCACGGCCCCGCTCCTGTCTCTTATACACACATGACGCTGCCGCCGACGATAGAAATGGAGAGACA
>NZ_JALLGL010000569.1 GCF_023072675.1 Streptomyces sp. XM83C | reverse complement strand
GGGTCTTGGTGGGCCGGCGGTCGGTGGTCACGCGGGGTCGTCCGGTCGGGCGCGGGGCCGTTGTGCCGGGCCGCCCGGTCGGGCCCGGGCTCAGCTGTAGCCGCCTGGTCGGTCCTGGGCTCGGGCGTGGCCGACTGGTGCGGTCCGGGCCGAGGCATGGCTGCCCGGCCGGGTCCGGGCTCAGGCCTGGCCGACTGGTGCGGTCCGGGCCGCGGCATGGCTGCCCGATCGGGCGCGGGCTCGGGTGCGCGGGCGTCATGCCGGGCCGCCCGGTCCGGCGTGGGCGGAGGCGCGGGTCAGGGTGCGGCTCGCGTGGGCGAGCAGGGTCAGGGCGCCCGCCCCGCACACCAGCGCCGGTACGCAGCCGGGGCCCCAGGTGTCCACGAGTGTCTCGACGGGTACGGCGAGAAAGCCGCAGCCGGGCAGTCGGCCCGCGAAGACCGAGGCGACGGCGAGGACTTCGGCCGAGGCGGCGCCGGCCAGGATGACGGCGGGGGCGTGGGTGAAGCCGTGCACGTGGAGGAAGCGGGCGAGCAGCAGGAGCGAGCCGAGGGTGAGCGCCTGGGCGTACCCGGCGTGTTCGCCGGTGATCGCCGCGCCGACGGCGAGCAGGGCGGTCAGACAGCCGACGTACAGGGCGAACGCGCTCCACAGCAGGGGGCGTACGGCGGCGGCGAACTCCGTCAGTCCCCGGCTGCCGCTGAGCCGGCGGCGGGCGCCCTCGGTCAGCAGGTGGGCGGTGAGCGCGGCCGGTACGCAGGACAGGGTGAGGGCCAGCGCGGGCACGACGGCGAGCGGCCAGGGGCCGCCGGTGGTGCCGTCGGGCAGACGGTCGGGGCCGCCGTCGACGGCGGCGCGCAGCAGGGCGTCGCCGAGGGCGGCGTAGCCGAGCAGCCACCAGGTCCAGCCTCGGCTCGCGGCGGGGTGTGTGGCGTGCGGTGCGCGCCGTGCGCTGCTCAGGGGGCCCCGTGTGAGCGCCGCGCGTACGCCGAGCGCGACGGCGAGGACTCCGGCGACTGCTGCGAAGAGGCGTGTCCGGCCCTGCGTCAGCTGGACTCCGGTGACGGCGGCCACGGCCAGAGCACCCGGCAGCAGCGCGCGCAGCAGCCAGTCGGCGCGGATCCGCGCCGTCTCGGGGACGGTGGTGCCGGCCTCGGCCGAGTCGATGCCGCGTGGCACGCGCGCGTACATCTCCTCCGCGAGGGAGAAGACGTCCCGGTGCCGGAAGCGGGCGGCGGTGCGGTCGGTGACCCCGTGGGCCTCCAGGCCCGCGGCGATCTCCAACGGGTCCACCGCGCTTTCGCACAGCTCGCGGTGACGGTGCATCAGTGCTTTGACGGGGTCGGCGCCGGTCCGCCGCGCGCCGGGCACCTTCCGGGTGAGGGTGGGGGCGGCGGCCTGTCTCTTTTACACATTTCCGAGCCCACG
>NZ_JALLGL010000056.1 GCF_023072675.1 Streptomyces sp. XM83C | reverse complement strand
GCCCCCGACGCCCCCGCCCCCGGCGCCGCGCGCCTGCGTGCGCTGGCCGCCCGGCACGAGGCCGGGCTGGTCCTCGGCCGACTCGGGCGCTGGGCGGAGGCCGGGGACGTGCACCGGGCCGTCGCCGCCGAGCGGGAGCGACTGCTCGGCCCCGACCACCCCGACACCCTCGCCAGCCGCCACGAGATCGCCTTCGCCCTGAGCCGCACCGGCCGCGCCGCCGACGCGTTGCAGGCCTACAAGCACGTCGCCGCGGCCCGCACCCGCCTGTACGGACCCGACCATCCCGACACCCTCGCCACCCGGCAGGAGATGGCCTACGTGCTGGGCCGGTTGGGCCGCCACCGCGACGCCCACCAGGTGTACGTGTCGGTCCTCGCCGACCGGGAGCGCACCATGGGCGCCGACCATCCCGACACCCTGCGCTGCCGGCACAATCTCGCCGTCGCCCTGAGCCGGCTCGGCCGGCCCGGGGACTCGTACCGTACGGCCCTCCAGGTCGCGCGGGCCCGGGCCCGCGTCCTCGGCCCCGAGCACCCCGACACGCTCGTCACCCGCTACGAGGTCGCCTACGTCCTCGGCCAGCTGGGCCGCTGGGAGGAGGCCCTGCACGCCTACCGCGAGGTCACCGAGGCGCGTGCCCGCGTCCTCGGCCCCGACCACCCCGACACCCTCGCGGCCCGCTACGAGACCGGCATCAGCCTCGGCCGCCTCGGCCGCGGCGCGGAGGCGCTGAGCCTCCACCGCGGGCTGGTCGAGGACCGCACCCGCGTCCAGGGCCCCGCCCACCCCGAGACCCTGCGCGCCCGCCACGCCCTGGGCGTCAACCTCGGCCGGCTCGGCCGCTGGGAGGAGGCCCTCGCCGAGGCCCGCGACGTGTGCGCGATCCGCGAGCGTATCCTCGGCCCCGACCACCCCGACACCCTCGTGAGCCGCCGCGAGATCGCCGCCGCCCTCGGCTGGCTCGGCCGCTGGGCCGACGCCCTGACGGAGTACCGGAGGGTGGCGGATGCCCGCGAACGCGTCCTCGGACCGGCCCACCCCGACACCCTGGCGGGCCGCGGCGACGAGGCCCACTGTCTGCGGCAGCTCGGCCGCGCAGCCGAGGCCGCCGCGCTGGACCGGCGTACGGCGGCGGCTCACCGGTCGGGCCCGACGGCTCACCGGTCGGGCCCGACGGCCGGCCGCTGACCGCCGCACCGCGCGCCCCTTCGGCCCTGCGCGGCACACCTGTCCCCGCCCGGCCCCCGCGGCTTCGGCCCGGGTGCGCCCTCAGGAGTTCGCGTACAGCTCCTCGATCTCCGCCGCGTACGCCCGCTCGATCGCTCCCCGCCGCAGCTTCAAAGACGGTGTCAGCAGACCGTCCGCCGTGCTGAACTCGCCGGGCAGGACGCGGAACGCGCGGATCGACTCGGCCCGTGACACCGCGCTGTTCGCCATGGACACCGCCCGCTGGATCTCAGCGTGCAGCGCCCGGTCGACGGCCGCTTCCCGGCCGGCGAGGACGCCCCGGCCGCGCTCCCGCCGCCAGTGCTCGGCCGCCTCGGCGTCCAGGGTGATCAGGGCCGTGACGAACGGCCGCGAGTCGCCGACCACCAGGCACTGGGAGATCAGTGGATGCCGGCGCAGCCGCTGCTCCAGCAGTTGCGGGCTGAGACTCTTCCCGCCGCTGGTGACGATGATGTCCTTCTTGCGGCCGGTGATCGTGAGGAAGCCGTCCTCGTCGAGCCGGCCCGTGTCGCCCGTCGCGAACCAGCCGTCCCGCAGCACAGCCGCGGTGGCCCCCGGGTCGCGGTGGTAGCCGGAGAAGACGACGTCGCCGCGCACCCAGATCTCCCCGTCGGCCGCGATGTGCACCGCGCAGCCCGGCAGCGGCCGGCCCACGGTGCCGAACCGGGGCCGGCCCGGAGGCTGGACGGTGACGGCGGCGGTGGTCTCCGTCAGCCCGTACCCGTCGTGGATGACGATGCCGGCCCCGGCGAAGAACAGCCCGAGTTCCCGGTCCAGGGTCGATCCGCCCGAACTGGCGTGCCGCACCCGCCCGCCGAGAGCGGCCCGCAGCCGCGCGTACACCGGACGGTCGAACGCGGCGTGCACGGCACGCAGCACCGGCCCCGGCCCGAGGCCCTCGCCGCGGTGGCGCCGCTGCTCGGCCTCGGCGTGCCGTACCGCGACCGCCGCCGCCCGGTCGAACAGCTTGCCCCGCCCGGCTTCCTGCGCCGTGCGGCGGGCCCCGTCGTACAGCTTCTCGAAGACGTACGGCACGGCGAACAGGTACGTCGGCCGGAACGAGGCGAGGGCGGGCAGCAGCGCGGCCGGCGCCAGGTCGGGCTGATGACCGAGCCGGACCCCGCCGCGCAGGCACACCACCTGCACCATCAGCCCGTAGATGTGCGACAGCGGCAGGAACGCCAGCACGGACGGCTGCTCGCCCTGCTGGGCGAGCACGTCCCGCCAGCAGGCGAGGAGGGTGTCGCACTCGACCGCCAGATGGGCGTGCGTGATCACACAGCCCTTGGGGTGCGGGCCCGTCGTGCCCGAGGTGTACGCGAGCAGGGCGACCGAGTCCGGCGTGACGACCCGCCGGTGCCGGTGCACCTCGGCGTCCGGCAGATCCCGGCCCAGCGCCGTCAGCTCCGCCACACAGCCGGCGTCGAGCTCCCAGACGGCGTGCAGCGGCAGACCGTCGCAGGCGGCACCCACCGTCATCACGTGATCCTCGCTCTCCACCACGACGGCCGTCGCCTGCGCGTCGGTGAGGATCCACCGCACCTGGTCGGGAGAGGAGGTCGGGTAGACGGGCACGACGGTGGCGCCGACCGCCCACAGCGCGTAGCAGAACAGCGTCCACTCGTAGCGGGTGCGCGCCATCACGGCGACCCGCTCACCGAACCGCACACCCCCGGCCAGCAGCCCCTTCGCCAGGCCGGTCACCTCGTCGCGGAACTGTGCCGCCGTGACCGGCTGCCAGGTCTCGCCGTCCGGTCCGCGCCGGGACAGCTGCACCAGCCGCGGATCGCACTGCGCCACCTCGTACACCGAGTCCGCCAGGCCCCCCGCCCGCGGAACCGCCTCCAGCGGCGGCACGCCGAACTCCCGCACCGCACCCCCCATTCCGCACCGTCCCCCTCATCGCCCCGCACGGCGGACCCGAAAACTACCGGGCGGCGGCAGAGCTGCCTAGGGGGCCTCGGTCCCGCCGGATCCGGGCACGGCACCGGCCCCGCCCGCCCCGCACCGGCGGCGCCGCCGGAGACCGTCGTACGGCCGCCGGCCCGCAGGCCCCCGCGACCCGTACGGCGCGAACACCTCGCAGGCAGGACGCGGCGCCCCGACGACGGAGAGCCCTCCCGGGCACGGCCGACGACCGCACCCCACGGGCCGAGGCAGGGCGCACGGTGGCGGGAAGGCGCACGGAGAGCCCGGGCGTGCGCCCTCTGGCCGTCGTACGCGACCCGTGTTACCAAGGATCATGCCCGCACCCGAGAAGCACCGCCGCTACGACGCCGTCGTCGTCGGCGGCGGACACAACGGCCTCGTCGCCGCCGCCTACCTGGCCCGCGCCGGCCGGTCCGTGCTCGTCCTGGAACGGCTCGCGCACACCGGGGGAGCCGCGGTGTCCACGCGGCCGTTCGCCGGTGTCGACGCCCGTCTGTCCCGCTACTCGTACCTGGTGAGCCTGCTGCCCGCGAAGATCGTGCGGGACCTCGGCCTGGACTTCCGGGTCAGGGCGCGGACCGTGTCCTCGTACACGCCCGCCGAACGGGACGGGCGGCCGACCGGGCTGCTGGTGGGCGGCGGCGAGCAGCGCACCCGCGAGGCGTTCGCCCGGCTGACCGGCAGCGACCGCGAGTACCGGGCCTGGCAGAGCTTCTACGGCATGACCGGCAGGGTCGCCCGCAAGGTGTTCCCCACGCTGACCGAGCCGCTGCCCACCCGCGCCGAACTGCGCGCCCGCGTGGACGACGAGGACGCCTGGCGCACCCTGTTCGAGGAGCCCATCGGTGTCGCCATCGAGGACCGCTTCACCGACGACCTGGTGCGCGGCGTCGTCCTCACCGACGCCCTGATCGGCACCTTCGCCGACGCCCACGACCCCGGCCTGAAGCAGAACCGCTGCTTCCTGTACCACGTGATCGGCGGCGGGACCGGCGACTGGAACGTCCCCGTCGGCGGCATGGGCGCCCTCACCGACGCCCTCGCCGCAGCGGCCCGCACCGCGGGCGCCGACCTCGCCACCGGGCACGAGGCGGTCCGTGTCCGCACCGACGGCCGTGAGGCCGAGGTGACGTTCCGGACCGCCGACGGCGAGGGCACGGTCGTCGCCCGGCACGTGCTGGTCGGCGCCTCGCCGCACGCCCTCGCCGAGCTGACCGGTGACGAGCCGCCCGCGCCCGCGGAGGGCGCCCAGCTGAAGGTGAACATGCTGCTGAAGCGGCTGCCCCGGCTGCGGGACCGGTCCGTGGACCCGCGCGAGGCGTTCTCCGGCACCTTCCACATCGCCGAGGGGTACGAGGAGCTGGCCGCCGCGCACGCGCAGGCCGCCGCGGGCGAGCTGCCCTCCGCGCCACCGTCGGAGATCTACTGCCACTCCCTCACCGACCCGACGATCCTCGTGCCCGAGCTGGTCGAGCGGGGCTGGCACACGCTCACCCTGTTCGGCCTGCACACCCCGGCCCGGCTGTTCGCCGCCGACAACGACACCGCCCGCGAGGAGCTGCTGAAGGCGACCCTCGCCCAGCTGGACGCGCACCTCGCAGAGCCGATCACCGACTGCCTCGCCACGGACGCCGACGGCCGCCCCTGCATCGAGGCGAAGACCCCGCTGGACCTGGAGCGCGACCTGGGGCTGCCCGGCGGCAACATCTTCCACCGGGAACTGTCCTGGCCGTACGCCCAGGACGGCACCGGCCGGTGGGGCGTGGAGACCCGGCACCCCAACGTCCTGCTGTGCGGCGCGGGCGCCGTGCGCGGCGGCGGGGTCAGCGGCGTGCCCGGCCACAACGCGGCGATGGCCGTCCTGGAGCAGGACGCGACCTGACCCTTTCCCGCGGCCCCGAACGGGCGGCGGCCGAGGCCGGACACGCACCTTGACCGCCGCCCCGGGCCGCTGGTCGGCTGACCCGAATGACCGACCTTGCGGACGTCGCCCGGCCGCCCGCCCCTCTCAGACCGAGCGGCTGGGGCTGCGCGCCCCGAGGCCGGGGACCGCCCCGCCTTCGTCGAGCTGTGCGCCTCACCGGAGGTGCACACCTGCCTCGGCGGCGCCCGCCCGTTGGACGAGCTGGAACGGGAGATGCCCGCCGTACCCGGGCGGCGGCCCGGCAGCTTCGCCGTCGAACACGACGGGACGATGACCGGCCGGATCCCGCTCCGCAGGGTCACCGAGCACCACTGCCCGTCCGCCGTCGGCAGGATCGACCTCGGCTGTCTGTTCCCGCCGCACGCCTGGGGACACGGCTACGCCCGCGAGGCCTGCTCGGCGGCCCTCGACCGGCTCGACGGCCCTGGAGAGCCCGTGGCCCTGGCCACGCAGCCCGCCGACACCGCCTCGCTGCGGCTCGCGGCACGCCTGGGCTTCGCCGGGGCGGAGCGGTTTTGCGCCTGGGACGCCGACCAGTGGCTCGGGCTGCGGCCGGCGCCGGGGGCGCACCGCTGACACCCCGTCAGCAGCGCCTCACGGACGGAGGTCCCGGGCGCAGGGCGGGCCGTCGGCGTCCGGGGCAGGGCCGACCGTGTCCGGGGCGCCGTCCGGGCGGTCCGTCGTGCGCAGTTCCACGCAGCACCGGCCGGGGAGCGGGGCGAGCACCGCCGTGGTGGTCCTGTCGTGGCCGGACGAGGCGAGACAGCCGCGCAGGAAGGCGTGGCTCATGCCGCACACGAGATGCGCGGAGTGGGCGCTGCTCGGATGGAAGGGGCACGTGTGCAGCACGGTCCGGCCCCCGCCCGCGTCGGCCGGCTCGAAACCGAGCGACCGCAGGAACGCGATCAGATCCGCGCCGCGGGCCTCCGCCCCCAGCTCCTCGCCCCGCTCCCGGGCCAGCCGCACCGCCGCCTCACGGGCGGACTCGTCCGGGCGGTGCGCGGTCACCGTCTCCGACAGCAGCGACGACAGCAGTTCGTGCCGGCGGGGCGGCAGGCTCATCCGCAGCGTCCGCGGGCTCGGCTCGTACACCTTCGCCGCCCGTCCCACGCGGCGCGCACCGCGATGCGCGTGCCCGGTCCGGAGCAGTCCCGCGGCCACCAGCTTGTCCAGATGGAAACCGGCCAGCTTGCGGGAGATCCCGACGGCCGCCGACGCCTTGTCCCGCGTCACCGGCCGCCCCGCCCTCCGCGCGTACTCGAACAGGCGCCGCCGGGACTCGTCGCCGAGGACGGCGAGCGCGGCCGTGGTGTCGCCGGGCGACCCGCTCCACTCCTCGGAACCGGAGGTTTCGGACATCACGCGCCCACGGTAACGCGCGGGAGCCGGTACGGCAGGGGGACCGGACGCCACACGGCGCAGCCGGGCGGCCTTCGGCGTCCCGCAGGCCGGTCCGCGCGGGCCGTGCCCCGCGCCGCCCGGCCGTACCGCCGCGGGTCAGGCGTCCCGGCTCCCCCCGTACCACCCGCAGCGTCGGCGAGGCGGGGATGTCCTTCTCGCAGAACCGGGACACCACCCGCCGGCCCTCGCAGAACAGCCGCGTCCGGTCGCTGCGGTGCGGCGGGTCCGGGTTCGGGGACCGGGAGTACGCCGGCAGCGTCCGGGCCATCGGGCGTGCGCCGGGTCGAGGGAAGGAGCGGTTGAGCGTACCCCTCGGTATGTGACAGGTACGAAGGGCGAGATGACGCCCGATCGGATTCCGGTCCCGGTCCTTGACCGGGGCGTGCGGCGGGCCCAGGATCACCAGGCATGAAGCCCGGACACGGCAGCACCGTCGACGGGGTGCTGCGCCGCAGCGCCCACCGCACGCCCGCACGGGTCGCCCTCGAGTACGGCGACCGATCCTGGACGTACGAGGAACTCGACGACGCCGTCTCGCGCGCCGCGACCGCCCTGATCGACGAGGGCCTCGCCCCGGGCGACCGGGTCGCCGCCTACGGGCACAACTCCGACGCGTATCTGATCGCCTTCCTGGCCTGCGCCCGCGCGGGCCTGGTGCACGTGCCCGTCAACCACAACCTCACCGGCGACGACCTCACCTATCTCGTGGAGCAGTCGGGCAGTTCACTGGTCCTCGCCGACCCCGGCATCGCGGACCGGCTGCCCGCGACCGTACGGACGCTGCCGCTGCGGGACGCCGACGGGTCGCTGCTCGACCGGCTCGCGCGCACGGCGCCGTACGACGGGCCCGAACCGCGCACCGAGGACCTGGCGCAGCTGCTGTACACCTCCGGCACGACCGCGCTGCCCAAGGGCGCGATGATGACGCACCGGGCCCTCGTCCACGAGTATCTGAGCGCCATCACCGCGCTGGACCTGAGCGCCGGGGACCGGCCCGTGCACGCGCTGCCGCTGTACCACTCGGCGCAGATGCATGTCTTCCTGCTGCCCTACCTGGCCGTCGGCGCCACGAACATCGTGCTCGACGCGCCCGACGGCGACCGGCTGTTCGACCTGATCGAAGCCGGCCGCTGCGACAGTCTGTTCGCGCCGCCCACGGTGTGGATCGGCCTGGCCGACCGCCCCGACTTCGACAGCCGGGACCTGACCGGGCTGCGCAAGGCGTACTACGGCGCGTCGATCATGCCCGTGCCGGTCCTGGAGCGGCTGCGCGCCCGGCTGCCGCGCCTGGCGTTCTACAACTGCTTCGGGCAGAGCGAGATCGGCCCGCTCGCCACCGTGCTCGGCCCCGACGAGCACGAGGGCCGCCTGGACTCCTGCGGCAGGCCGGTGCTGTTCGTGGACGCCCGCGTCGTCGACGAGGACGGCAAGGACGTGCCCGACGGCACCCCTGGTGAGATCGTCTACCGCTCCCCGCAGCTGTGCGAGGGCTACTGGGACAAGCCGCGGGAGACCGAGGAGGCGTTCCGCGGCGGCTGGTTCCACTCCGGCGACCTCGCCGTCCGCGACGCAGACGGCTACTTCACCGTCGTCGACCGGGTCAAGGACGTCATCAACTCCGGTGGTGTGCTGGTGGCGTCGCGGCAGGTCGAGGACGCGCTGTACGCGCACGACGCCGTCGCCGAGGCCGCCGTGATCGGCCTGCCCGACGACAAGTGGATCGAGGCGATCACGGCCGTCGTCGTACCGCGCCGCGATGTCACCGAGGAGGAGCTGATCGCCCACGTCCGGCAGACGCTCCCCGCGTTCAAGGCGCCGAAGCACGTGGTCTTCACCGACGCGCTGCCCCGCAACGCCAGCGGCAAGATCCTCAAGCGGGAGCTGCGGGACCGGCTTGCCGCGACGCCCCCGCCGGCCACCTGACCCCACCTCACCGCCGCGCCCGGCGCGGGCCGACCCGCCGGCTCCCCGCGCACCGGACGCCCGCCCCGGCCTGGGATGATCGGTCCACCACGGGAACGGACACGGATGTGGGGAGACCATGGCCCTGGTGATTCTGCTCGGCGTGCTGGCCGCGGCCGTCTTCGGCTGTGTGTGCGTGGTGTGGGCCGAGCGCGGCGGACCCCGCTGGGTCCGCGTCATGGCCGCCCTGACCCGGGGCGCGGGGGGAGCGGTCCGCGCACTGGGCGGCAGCCGCCGCAGCCGCGGCGGGGACGACGCCGACGACGACTGAGAACGCCGAACGGCCCGGGAGACGTCCCCGCACGAGGGGGCGCCGCGTCACCGGGGTCGGGTTCTCACCCCCGGCCGCATCACCACCGAGGACCTGTGGGACCTCCTCGGCGAGGGCCGCGCCGCCGCCCGGCGCATCGCCTGCTGCGACCCCGCACCGTTCCGCGACCGGGCCGCCGCCGTGCGTTCCGCCCGTCAGCGCGGGCGCAGATCCACGATGCGGCGGATCTTGCCCACCGACCGCTCCAGCGACTCCGGTTCGACGATCTCCACCCCGACCGACACGCCGATGCCGTCCTTCACGGCCGCCGCGATGGACCGGGCGGCCTCCTCGCGCACCTCCGGCCCGGCACCGGGGCGAGCCTCCGCCCGCACGGTGAGCGCGTCGAGCCGGCCCTCGCGGGTCAGCCGCAGCTGGAAGTGCGGGGCCACACCCGGCGTGCGCAGCACGATCTCCTCGATCTGCGTGGGGAACAGATTCACCCCGCGCAGGATGACCATGTCGTCGCTGCGGCCGGTGACCTTCCGCATCCGCCGGAAGGCCCGGGCGGTGCCCGGCAGCAGCCGGGTCAGATCCCGCGTCCGGTAGCGGACGATCGGCATCGCCTCCTTGGTCAGAGAGGTGAAGACCAGCTCCCCCTCCTCGCCCTCCGGCAGCACCTCCCCGGTGATCGGGTCGACGACCTCCGGGTAGAAGTGGTCCTCCCAGATGTGCAGGCCGTCCTTGGTCTCCGCGCACTCCTGCGCCACGCCCGGCCCGATCACCTCCGACAGGCCGTAGATGTCCACCGCGTCGATCCCGAACCGCTCCTCGATCTCCCGGCGCATCTCCTCCGTCCACGGCTCGGCACCGAAGATCCCCACCTCCAGCGAGGTCCCCCGCGGATCGACGCCCTGACGTTCGAACTCGTCGAGCAGGGTGAGCATGTACGACGGCGTCACCATGATGATCCGCGGCTTCAGGTCCTGGATCAGCTGCACCTGCCGGGAGGTCATGCCGCCGGACGCCGGGACCACCGTGCAGCTCAGCCGCTCCGCACCGTAGTGCGCACCGAGCCCGCCGGTGAACAGGCCGTACCCGTACGCGATGTGCACGGTGTCGCCGGGGCGCCCGCCGGCCGCCCGGATCGACCGGGCCACCATGTCGGCCCACATCGACAGGTCCGCGTCCGTGTACCCGACGACCGTGGGCCGCCCCGTGGTGCCGCTGGAGGCGTGCAGCCGCCGGATGCGCTCCCGCGGCACGGCGAACAGACCGTCCGGGTAGTTCTCCCGCAGGTCCGCCTTGACCGTGAACGGAAAGCGGGCCAGATCGGCCAGGGACCGGCAGTCGTCGGGGTGCACACCCGCCTTGTCGAAGGACTCCCGGTAGAACGGCACGTTCGCGTACGCGTGCCGCAGCGACGCCCGCAGCCGCTCCAGCTGCAGCTCACGCAGCTCCGCGACGCCGAGGCGCTCCCCGTCGTCCAGCAGATCCCTCGTCGCATCCGCCATAGGGACGTCTCCCTCACCAACCATGCCAATCCGGGCGACCGATCATTCGGTCGTTTGCTGGGATCAGTAATCCAGGCCTCCGGCCCGGACGCAAGAGGCAGGTGCCCACTTTCTCGCCCGACCGGCCCTTGACGGCCCGCGCCCCTCGAATGCGCGTCCGTGCCGTACGACCGCACAGGCCCCGCAAACCGATTGCCGCGCACCCGCCCCCGCCACCAAGATCGGCCGCATGCCGACGCTCACCGCACCCGACGGAACCGCACTCGCCCACCACGCCCTCGGCGACGGCGCACCCCTCGTCGTCCTCCCCGGCGGCCCCATGCGGGCCTCCGCCTACCTGGGCGACCTCGGCGGGCTCGCCGCCCACCGCCGACTGCACCTGCTCGACCTGCGCGGCACCGGCGACTCCGCTCCCGCCGCCGACCCCGCCACCTACCGCGTCGACCGCCTCGTCGACGACGTGGAGGCCTTCCGCGCCCACCTCGGCCTGGAACGCATGGACCTGCTCGGCCACTCCGCGGGCGGCAGCCTCGCCACGCTGTACGCCGCCCGCCACCCCGAGCGCGTCTCCCGGCTCGCCCTGATCACCACCGCCGTACGCCCGCTCGGCCTGTGCGCCACCCCCGAGGACCGGCTGGCGGCGGCCCGGCTGCGGACGAGCGAACCCTGGTTCGACCAGGCCTACCCGAAGTACCGGGCGTGGCTCGCGGGCGAGGCCGACTACGACGACGACGTCACCCCGTTCTTCTACGGCCGCTGGGACGACACCGCCCGCGCCCACGCGGCGGCAGAACCGGAGCAGACCCCCGACGACCCGTCCGACCGCTACTACGAGGGCATCGACAACGCCCTCGACCCCGCGGCCCTGCGCGCCGCCCTGACCCGGCTCACCGCACCCGTCCTGCTCCTCGCCGGCGAACTGGACGGCGGGCCCACCCCCGGTCTGGCCCGGCGCACCGCCGAGGCGTTCCCGCACGCCCGGCTCACCGTGCAGCCGGGCGCCGGACACTACCCGTGGCTGGACGACCCCGAGGAGTTCACCGCCCGCGTCCTCGCCTTCCTCGACGGCACCGCGTGATCCCGGCCGTGTCCGGCCCGCCCCGGACCGGGCCGGACACGGCCGCCGCGCTCCCGAGGCCGCCGCGACATCGCCGGTTCGGACCGCGCCCGGGGCAGGAGGGACACGGGTGCCCCCGGCCGCCGGAAGTCCCCTCACGCGGCCTGTCGGCAGGGGGAGACGATCGCTAGTCTGGCCGCGGACGACGGATGCGGGAGGAGTACGGACGTGGCCGAGACCACCGCCCAGCAGCAGCCGCTCAAAGGCTGGGACAAGCCGGACCTGGACCTGAGCAACGCCGAGTGGCAGTCCAGCAGCCAAGGGCTGGGAGATGTCCAGATCGCCTTCGTGGAGGGGTTCGTCGCGATGCGCAACAGCGGTCGCCCGGAGGCCCCGTCCCTGATCTTCACCCCCGCCGAATGGGGCGCGTTCATGTCGGGCGCACGGAAAGGGGAGTTCGACCTGACCTGACCTGACCTGACCTGACCCGGCCCGGCTCCGACCGACGGCCCGGGCCGGGGACACCGGGCGCGACCCCGCGGACGCACCACCCTCGCCGTGCCCGCCCGGAACCGTCCCCGCGCCGGGCCGGCCTGGCGGACCGCCCCGCACCACCCGAGCGGGAGGCCCGCCACCGCCGGCAGCGGCGGAACCAAACCCTCCGCGAGGGCGCGCCGCCCCCGCGCGACGGCCGTGCCGCCCGCGCCGCTCCCACGGACCCACGGCAGCGCGGCACGCCGTATCCTTGGCGGCATGTCGTTCCTCCGCCGCCGCAGCGCCACCCCCGCAGGCCCCGACTTCGACGTCCTGGCCATGGACCCGAGCGACTGGCCCGGAAACCTCGGCGCCGGCCTGCTCCCCGCCCCCGACGGCAGCTGCCAGGGCGTCTTCCTGCGCTACGACCTCTTCGGCGGTCGCGGCCCCGCGATGATCATCGGCAACCTCCCCGAGGGCTCCCCGGCCCGCGAGACCGCCGAGGGCGAGATCCCCTTCGAGGTGGCCCAGTTGCTGCTCGCGCTGGAGAACGACGAGGAGGTCACCGTCGTCGGCACCGAGGACGTGCCGGTCATGCAGGGCGACAACCTCCTCATCGTGCGCCGGCTGAAGCTGTCCGAGTCCCGGATCTCCTGCGTCCAGTTCGACCGCAGCGACAACGTCCTCGTCACCATCGCCGCCTGGGACCGCCCCATCACCGACGACCTGTACGCCCTGCTGAAGCCGCTCCCGGCGGAACTGTTCCAGCAGGGCTGAGACCCCGCCCCTCCAGGGGCCGGGTCCCCGCGTCACGCGACCGACGTCACCCGGCCGACGGCACCACGCGCACGTCGGCCGCGCGCACGAACGCGATCCGGTGCCCGAACTGGATCTCGTAGTACAGGTCCTTGCCGATCACGACCCGGTGGGAGTCCGTCGTGTAGGTGACCGCGTAGTAGTACTCGCCGGGCACCTTGTCACCGGCCACGTACCTCTGCCCCGCGAGCAGCTTGTACGGCAGCGGCGACACCGCCTGCGCCGGCACACCCGCCGGGTACGCCGACGCCTCCGGGTAGGCACGCCCGTACACCGGGACGCTCTCCAGGCCGTCCTTCGGCGTCACCAGACGGCCCGTCGAGGAGACCGCCGTCGGCTGCCCCTTCGGGTTGCGGAACCACGCCTTCTGGCCGAGGTACCAGATCGCCGTCCACTCCCCCCACCGGTCCGCCACCGCGAACTGCTGGCCCGTGGAGACCCGCGAGGACAGGTCGTTCACCCCGGTCGTCGGCGTCGAACCCAGCCCGATGTCCTTGATCAGGGCGGAGTTCTCGTCGTGGTCGGAGTACAGGCGCACCGCGCTCGACCCGTGCGCCGGGCAGGTCGTGCCGGCACCGGTGCAGCTCGTGTACACCGGCCGGTTCGCCGCGTACGCGGGAAGGATCGTCACGACGTCGCCGGCGGCGCGCCCGCCCCCCCGCTGCAGAGGCTTGCCCAGCAGCTCGAAGTAGTGCCGCCAGTCCCAGTACGGGCCGGGGTCGGTGTGCATGCCGGGCACCGAGGACGTCGTCGGACCGGGCACCGTGTCATGACCGAGGATGTGCTGCCGGTCCAGCGGGATGTCGTACCGGTCCGCGAGATACTTCACCAGCCGCGCCGACGCACGGTACATGGCCTCCGTGTACCAGGCGTCCGGCTGTGCGAGGAAACCTTCGTGCTCCAGGCCGATCGATTCTGCGTTGATGTACCAGTTGCCCGCGTGCCAGGCCACGTCCTTCGCCTTCACATGCTGGGCGATATGGCCGTCCGTGGAGCGCAGCGAGTAGTTCCAGGACACGTACGTCGGGTCCTGCACCAGGTCGAGCACACCGTCCCAGCCGCCCTCGGTGTCATGGACGACGATGTACCGGATGCGCTGCGAGGCCGGCCGGTCGCCGACGTCGTGGTTGCCGTAGTCGCCGTCCCCGAACTCCTCGTACGGCGCCGGGATCCACTCGCACGACACCGACGGCGGGCACTCGGTGTTCCCCTTCGCCGGTGCCCGCAGGCCCGTGCGGGACAACTGCGACGTGTCCGGGGCCAGACGGGGCCGCGCGGCCAGGGCGATCAGCTGCCCGGTGTCCGTGACGCGTTCCGCGCCCTTGCGCATCACCTCGAACACGTCGTCCGCGTACGCAGCCGCCGTCGCCGTGTCGTCGGCGCCGGAGAAGCGGGCCACCGCCCCGTACCAGTCGGCCGGGTCGTCGCTCAGCGGCTCGCCCAGTTCCCGCTGGGCCGCGGCCAGGAGGGCGGCGCCACCCGCGATGTTGGCGGCCTCGTCGGTCCGCAGCTGCTCGGCGGGGATGCCGGTCAGGCGGGCCGCCTTCGGCAGGGTCTCCAGCCGGGCGGGCAGCACGGCGGGTCCGGCGGTCCTGCCCGTGGGGTGCGGGGCGGGGCGGGCGTCGTCGCCGCGGGCGTCCTCCGTGCCCTCGCTGTGGTGCGGCACGGACGCCAGCGCGGTGCGCGCGTCCGTGAGATGCATGGGGCCGTAGCCGCCCGTCACGCTGGGCGCGCCGGCGTGCCCGTCCCAGCGGGACTGAAGATAGGAGACGCCGAGCAGGACGCTCTGCGGCACGTGGTACTCGGCGGCAGCGGTGGCGAAGGCCCGCTGGAGCCCTCCGCCTGAGGTGCCGGCGGGGGCGGGCGCGGCGGCGAGCAGCGGCAGCAGCAGCGCCGCCGAGGCGACCGCGCGGGCGGCGGTCCGCGCCGGTCTGCGGCCGGGGGCGGACGTGGGGGTGGTGACGGATCCTCGCAATGCGGCCTCCTGAGGCGTGGGGCTGGCGGGGCGTGCGGGGCCGAACCCGGTCAGTGGTACCGGCTGTCCGACGATCCGTCAATCATGCCCACGACCCGGCGATTTCCCATGTCAGCGAGGCACTCGGCGAGTTTCGCGGCGGCGCGCGGCGGGCCTGCGGCGCGTCACCGGACTACACCAATGAGGCGGTCGTACGGCGGACACGAAACCCACGAGCCGGACGCGTGCGCCGGACCCGAAACCCCTGAACCGTCCGCGTACACCGGGCACGGAACCGAAGAGGTCAGCGTGCACGACGGGACCGGCGCAGGCGTGGTGGCCGTACGGCCGGAACGCGAAAAGACCCGTGGCGCGCCGGGTGACCGGCGTGCCACGGGTCCGCTCCGCGGCTCTGTTCCTCCGTGCGTCTCAGCGGGTGCCGACCGCGGCCCGCACCGCGCGCCGCACCAGCTGGCAGTCGTCGTGCAGCCGCCGCAGCAGCAGCCGCAGCTCCTCACCGGACGGCGCGGCACCCTGCGGGGAGGCGGGGGGCGCCTCGTGCATCGAACGCTGCACGGCCGTCTCGTAGGTGCGGATCTCACGCGTCAGGACGAGCATCAGATTCACCAGGAACGCGTCCCGTGCCGCAGGGCCCGACGCCTGCGCGAGCTGGCTGATCTGACGCCGGGCCACCGGCGCGTCCCCGAGGACCGACCACAGCGTCGCCAGGTCGTACCCGGGCAGATACCAGCCCGCGTGCTCCCAGTCGAGCAGCACGGGACCGGCGGGCGACAGCAGGATGTTCGACAGCAGCGCGTCCCCGTGGTTGAACTGGCCCATGCCGCCGCGGCCCGCGGCGTGCGCGATGCCGTGCAGCAGCTTCTGCAGGTCGCCCAGGTCCCGGTCGGTCAGCATGCCCAGCTCGTGGTAGCGGGCGATCCGCGCCGCGTAGTCCAGCGGCGCGTCGAACGTGCCCGCCGGAGGCCGCCAGGTGTTGAGCCGGCAGATCGCCGCCAGCGCCGCCCGGATGTCCGTCCGCGGCGGGGCCTCCACCGGGTGCCGCTGCAGTGCCGCCACACGGCCCGCCGTGCGCTCCACGATCAGCGTGCCGTTGTCCGGGTCCGCCGCGATGAGCCGCGGCGCGCGCACCGGGGGCCGGTGCCGGACGAACGTGCGATATGCCGCTATCTCGTGCCGGTACCGTTCCGCCCACACGGGGGAGTTGTCGAGTAAACACTTGGCGACGGCCGTGGTGCGCCCCGTCGTGCCGACCAGCAGCACGGAGCGTCCGCTGCGGCGCAGCACCTGCACCGGGGCGAACTCCGGGCAGATGCGGTGCACCGAGGCGATCGCCGTACGCAGCTGGGCGCCCTGCGGGCCGGACAGGTCGAGCCGCCCGCTGAGCGGCTGGCCGCCGGGCCGCTCGGGGCGCCGGCCGAGGCCCGCTCCGAGGACGGGGGCGGCGGGGCGCACGGGGTCCAGGTAGGGGCCGGTGCCCGTGGGACGGGGGCGCAGCGGCCGGGGCGGGGCGGACACGGAGGACGATGCTGCGTACATGGGCGAAACAGATCCCTTCTCGTGCCTGCGGGTCGAAACGCTGCCCCGGCCCGGCCGCCGGGTGCACCCTGGGGAATGCGCCCGTTCGCGAGTTCGCGACCGGGTGGCGACCGGGTCGGGGTGGCGCGTTCCTACCTGACACCCGTGGGCCGGTGGCACACCATCTGGCGGACCCTGGCGAACCCTGGCGAATAGTCGCCCGGCACCTTGCCCGGGGCTACTGTCAACTCAGCCGAGAACCTGGGGGCTTGAGTGAGCGGACAACCCAACACCCGACTCGCGGACCTGTTCGGCCTGGCCGGCTGGTCCAAGGGAGAGCTCGCGAGGCTGGTCAACAAGCAGGCGGCGGCCATGGGCCACCCCCAGCTGGCGACCGACACCTCGCGGGTGCGGCGGTGGATCGACGTGGGGGAGATCCCGCGCGATCCGGTGCCGCGGGTGCTGGCGGCGCTGTTCACCGAGCGTCTCGGCCGTGTCGTGACCATCGAGGATCTCGGACTGGTCCGGCGCGGGCGTGCGGGGAAACGGCAGGGCGACGGGAGCGCAGAGCATCCCGACGGAGTGCCGTGGGCGCCCGAGCGGACCGCCGCGGTCCTCACCGAATTCACGGGAATGGACCTCATGCTCAACCGACGCGGCTTGGTGGGCGCGGGTGCCGCGCTCGCCGCGGGCTCCGCACTCAGCAGCGCCATGCACGACTGGCTCCACACCGATCCGGCCCTGTCCGCCGACGCTCCGGTCGTCGACCGTCCCCTCCATGCCGATCCCGCCGGGTTCGACCGCTACGAGGCGGCCCCCATCGGGTACGAGGAGATCGAGGAACTGGAGCGCTCCGTCGAGGTGTTCCGGGCCTGGGACGCCGCCCGCGGCGGCGGTCTCCAGCGCAAGGCGGTGGTGGGGCAGCTCAACGAGGTGGGCGGCATGCTCGCCTACCGGCACCCCCCTCACCTTCAGCGCCGCCTGTGGGGGGTGGCCGCCAATCTGGCCGTCCTCGCGGGCTGGATGTCGCACGACGTGGGCCTGGAGCCCACCGCGCAGAAATACTTCGTCATCGCCGCGCACGCGGCCCGGGAGGGCGGTGACCGGCCCCGCGCCGGCGAGGCCCTGTCGCGGGCCGCACGGCAGATGGTGCATCTGGGCCGGCCGGACGAGGCGCTGGATCTGATGAAGCTCGCCCAGTCCGGCTCCGGGGACCGGCTGCTGCCGCGCACCCGGGCGATGTTCCACACCATCGAGGCGTGGGCGCAGGCGTCCATGGGCAAGGGGCAGGCGATGCGCCGCACCCTCGGCCAGGCGGAGGACCTGTTCGTCTCCGACCGTACCCACACCGAGGAACTGCCCAACTGGATGCAGACCTTCAAGGACGAGGATCTGTACGGTATGCAGGCCCTGGCGTACCGCACGCTGGCGGAGCACGAGCCGGGTGCGGCGGCGCACGCGCAGTACTACGCGGAGAAGGCGCTGGCGCTGCGCAACGACGGCCGGGAGCGGTCGAAGATCTTCGACCATCTGTCGATGGCGTCGGCATGCTTCATCGCGGACGATCCCGAGCAGGCGGACCGGTACGCGCGGCTGGCGCTGATGTCGATGGGCTCCAACTCCTCGCGCCGCACCTGGGACCGGCTGCGGGAGATGTACCGGCTGACCGCGGAGTACGCGAACTATCCGCGGATCCAGCAGCTGCGCGAGGAGATCATGCTGGCCCTGCCGAAGGCGAAAGGGGGCCGGGGCGGCGGCGCGAGCGCGCAGGCGTGAGCCTCCTGGCCCCGGGGTGCCGGGAAGGGAGTTCTGTGCGCTGTCGCGCGCCGGCCGGGACCTCGGCGAGGTGTCCCGACGGGGGCGCCGTCGACGGGTGCGGCGCCCCGCGCGCTCGCCTCACGGTGTCGTCCGCGCCGGTCAGGACGTCACTTTCGCCACCAGCAGGCAGGCGTCGTCCTCCCGTTCGCCTGGGCGGGTCTCCTCGACCTCCTCCATCACGACCCGGACGCAGTCCTGTGCGGTGCGTGCCCCGGCGAGCCTGGGGGCCAGGCCGAGGAGGAGGGGTGCGGCGGTGTCGCGGTCACGGTGCCGCAGCAGCCCGTCGGTGTACAGCACCAGCAGGTCGCCCGCGCGCAGGCTCTCCTCGGCCTCGCCGTAGGAGGCGCCCGGGGTGGCGCCGAGCAGGACACCGTCCGGCGGGTCGAGCCGGCGTCCCGTCCCGTCGCGGAACAGCAGCGGGGCGGGGTGTCCGGCCTGCGCCCAGGTCAGGGTGCGGGTCGCGGGCCGGTAGCGGCAGCACAGGGCGCTGCCGAGGGCGGGCTGGACCGTGGTGTCGAGCAGCTCGTTGAGCAGCCCCAGCAGTCGGCCGGGCCCGGTGCCGGCCATGGCCATGCCGCGGACGGCGCCGAGCAGTGTGGCCATGTTCGAGGTGGCGGTGGGGCCGTGTCCGGTGAGGTCGCCGACGCTGAGCAGGGTGTCGCCGTCGGTCAGTGCGACGGCGTCGTACCAGTCCCCGCCGACCAGCGCGTCGACGGTCGCCGGCAGATAGTGGCCGGCGATGTCGAGGCTGCCGGGTCCCTCGTCCGGGAGCCGCAGGGAGCCGCGCCACGGGGGGAGCACGGCTTCCTGCAGCTCGACCGCGACCCGCTGCTCGGTCCGTGCGCGCTGCCGGTGGCGGCGGAGCGAGTCACGGGTCTCGCTCACCGCCGCCTCGCTGCGGCGCAGGGCGCTGACGTCGCGCAGCACCGCCCACATGGAGGCGGTGGCGCCGTCCGCGTCGAGCACGGGTTCGCCCATCATGTGCACGGTCCGCACCTCGCCGTCGGGGCGGACGATGCGGAACTCCCCGTCGATCGGCCGGGCGTCGACGAGGCAGTCGGTGACCATCGCGGTCAGCGCGGGCCGGTCCTCCTCCAGCACCACGGAGGGCAGTTCGTCGAGGGTGAGCGGGGGAGCGGTCGGGGCACGCCCGAGGATGCGGTACAGCTCCGCCGACCAGGACGCCTCGTCGGTGAGCAGATTCCACTCGGCGCTGCCCACTCTGGTCAGCAGCGCGTCGTCCGAGCCGTCGTCCGCCGTCGCCTCGGGGCCGGGCGGGGGGCCGTCCCGCAGCTGGGCCAGGTGGGCGTCGAGGTCTTCCAGTTGGTGGAGGGCGAGGTCGTACAGCGCCCGCTGCCACCGCTCCTGGGGGTCCGTCCCGTCGCCGCTGTGCGCATCCCGTCGTACGGCGTCCATCTCGCCCTTGAGTCGCCGCGTCTGCGATATCAGCGCGTCCACCGAGCCGCGCCCGGGCGGCTGGGCGGCTGGGCGGTCCGCAGAGAGATGGGACGGCATGACGCACTCCGATGCGGGGACGGTACGACCAGGGCGGACGGGTGGGCCGTTACGACTGTTGCACAGCCCGCGACGCCGCGTAAGGGATTCGGCGACACACGATACGGTGATGCATGCGGCATATGCCAGAGTCTTCCCGGGTGAACTGCCGTACGTGGGCCGCATCGGGTGTCGAAGATCTCAAATGGTAGTCCACGTAAGGCACTTGACGGTCCCTCGGCTGCCCCGCCGCGACTCGTCCAGATGTTCGCCGGTCATCTGTTCAGGCCTGTGCGGGGCCCTTCGCCGGCCGTGCCGTCAGGCCCGGTACAGCGCGGGCGGCTCGCCCGGCTCCACCGTCACCCGCTGCCCGGTCTCCAGCGACCGCACCCCCGCCTCGGCGGCCACGGACGCCGCGTACCCGTCCCACGCCGAGGGCCCCGTGACCCGGCCGTGCCGGGTGGCGTCCACCCAGGCCTGCACCTCGCGGTCGTAGGCGTCGGCGAACCGTACGAGATAGTCCTGCGGTATCCCCGTGGTGTCCGCGCCCGCGTGCGCGACCCGCACGCCGTGGTCCTCGCCGATGCGCGCGCTGCCCGCCTCGCACACCGCTTCGCAGCGCACCTGGTAGCCGAAGCCGCAGTTGACGAAGACCTCCACGTCGACCAGGGCGCCGCCCTCGGTCTCGAACAGCACGAACTGCGGGTCCGCCAGCCCCGCCGGAGCGCCGCCCGAGGGGCGCGGGCGCACGACTCGGACGGCTGTCAGCTCCTCGCCGAGCAGCCAGCGTGCCGCGTCGATCTCGTGCGACACCGAGCTGTCCATGAGCATCGCGCTCGTGAAACCGGGCGGCGAGGAGACGTTGCGGTGCGTGCAGTGCAGCATCAGCGGGCGGCCGAGCCGGCCGCTGTCCAGCAGCGCCTTCAGACGCGCGTACTCGGAGTCGTACCGGCGCATGAACCCGATCTGCGCCAGCCGCCGCCCCAGCCGGGCCTCGGCCACCACCACCCGCAGCGCACCCGCGGGGTCGGGCACCATCGGCTTCTCGCACAGCACCGGCAGCCCGCGGGCGAACGCCGCGAGCAGCGCCTCCTCGTGCGCGGGCCCCGGCGAGGCGACGAGGACCGCCTGCACACCGTGCGCGTCCAGGGCGGCCTCCGTGTCGGCGTGCACGGTCACCCCGTCGACACCGGCCGCGGCCTCCTTCGCGCGGGCGGTGTCGGGGTCGGCGACGGCGACCACCCGCGCCCCGCTCACCACCCGGTCCAGACGCCGTATGTGGTCCGCTCCCATATGGCCGGCCCCGAGGACGGCCACCCCCAGCAGATCGCTCACCGCACTCCCTCCGTACCGGCCCCCAGCCTCGCACGGCCGTCAAGAGCGGCTGCGGCGCGGGCGGGCTCAGTAGCGGAGCACCCCGGCGATCCCCTCCGCGTCCTCCAGCATGCCGTCGGGGACGAACCGTACCTCCGCCCCGGTCTCCAGGCACTGCTCCACGATCTCGTCGACGATGTCCTGGCGGGCGTCGAGATCCTCGTCCCCGGCAGGCTCCAGATGGTCCCCCAGATCACGGACCGTCACCTTGTGGTTCTCCTCGACGGCGAGGAGCCGCACCCGGCCCTCACGGGCGCTGCGCCAGACCTCGTCGAGACCGGCCGCGTACGTCCGCCTGCTGCGCGCCGCGGTCAGTTCGCGCGCCACGTTCTCGGCGGCCCTGCGCAGCTCGCCCTCGTGGACCGGGCGCACCGCCTGCCACACGGCCTCCGGGCCGGTGTGCGCGAGCCCGCCGTGCCGGATGTGCACCGCGCCCTTGGCGACGCTGCCCACCTCGTCGAACAGGGCGAGCGCGGCCTGGTCGCCGGTGACGTACACGGGCCGCGGGTCGTCGCGCAGGACGGCGGTCATCGCCGTGTCGGCCTCGCGCAGGAACTGCCGGGTGCCCTCGTCGCGGAAGGTGCTCGGCTGGTCGCCGATGCGTTCCTGCCGCTCCGCGTCGAAGTTGGGCCTGCTGCGGTTCATCGGGAAGCCGCCGGCGTGGTCCTCGGTCACGCGGTCGGCGCCGCCGCCCCACAGGGTCACACGGTCCGCCGACACCGACAGCACCCAGAAGGGCTGCTCGGCGGCGTGCGCGGACACCAGGTTGCGGGTGAGGAAGGTGTCCGAGAGCACCACCCGCTCGGGCACCGGGCGTCCCAGGGACCACACCTGGTGCTCGCCCGGCGCGGCGAAGATCACCAGGCCGTCCTCGGCGTGCGCGAGATCGACCTCGCTCAGCGCCCGGTCGAGTTCCTGCACGACGTCGGCCCGGCGTTCCCGGGACACCGCAGGATCGGACTCCAGTTGACGTTTCGCCTCGGCCACGGCGTTGCGCAGCCGGAGGCGGTCCTCGGGGTTCAGGGGGTCGCGGCGGTGCGTCGGCGTCAGCACGGACACCGCGGGATAGGGCCGCGGACGGCGCAGTTCGGCGAGGGTCGCGGGACTGAGTGCGTGCTCCATAGCAGCACCATACGGGTGAATCGCCTTTCGGGCATTCGGGAGCGAGAGGGTTATTTCGGGCCTGGTGACGTACGTCGGGCGGAGCAGTACGCTACCGGCCGGTAACCACAATGGTGGCCGCTGCGGTGACCCCTTCGGTCACCGCCGTGGTTCCTCTGCCGCCGCCCCGCCCGCACCCTGGAGAAGCCCATGCCGCACCTGGACGTCGACGGCGCGAGACTGACGTACGACGACGAAGGCCCCCGCGACGGCGACGCCACGCCCCTGGTGTTCGTCCACGGCTGGACCGCGAACCGGCACCGCTGGGACCACCAGACCGCGCACTTCTCCCGCACCCGCCGCGTGGTCCGCCTCGATCTGCGCGGCCACGGCGACAGCACGGGCTCCGGACTGCCCACCATCGACGACGTGGCCGCCGACGTCCTCGCCCTCCTCGACCACCTGGACATCCGGCGCTGCGTCCTGATCGGCCACTCCATGGGCGGCATGACCGCCCAGGCCCTCACCCTCGCCCACCCCGACCGCGTGGAGCGGCTCGTCCTCGTCGACTCCATCAGCCGCATGGCCTACAACCGGGGCCGTGCGCTGCTGATGGCCCTCTCGACGCGCGTGCCCTTCAAACTGTTCGTCGCCGCCAACATCCGCCGCGCCTTCGCGCCCGGGTACCCGCGCGAGGAGATACGCGCCCACATCCGGGCCTCGGCCGCCACCCCGCGCGAGGTGGTGATGACCCTGTACGACGCGATGCGCGTCTTCGACGTCCTCGACCGGGTCGGCGAGATCCGCGTCCCGACCCTGCTGGTGCACGGACTGCACGACATCCAGCTGCCGGTCGGGCAGATGCTGCGGATGGCCGCCGCCTGGCCGGACGCCACGGTGCGCGTCATCGACGCCGGGCACGAACTGCCGGTGGAGAGACCGGAACAGCTCACCGCCGCCCTGGAGTCGTTCCTGGACTCCGGCACGCCCGCCCGCGTTCCGCAACGGCGCGCGTAGCACCCGCCGCGTCCGTCCCGGTCCCGCTGTCGCACGGCCCGCCCGCGGCACGGCCCGCTAGCGCGTCCCCCGTCCCTCCGTGTCCGCCGCGCACGAGCTGCCGGACGGGGGCAGCGTGCCGTACAGCAGGAACGTGTCGACCTTGCCGTGCACGCACTTGGACGACGCGTACCCGGTGTGGCCCTCGCCCCGGTTGTCGAGCACGACCGCCGAGGGGCCCAGCCGCTCGGCCGTCTCCACCGTCCACCGGTACGGCGTCGCCGGGTCGCCGCGCGTCCCGACGAGCAGCATCTTCGGCGTGTCCAGGTCCTTCACCCGCTCACGGATGAAATCGGTCCCCTTGGGGCGGCCGTAGCACAGCAGCACCTCCGTCATCCGGAACTGTCCGAACACCGGCGACGCGTGCTCGAACGCGGCCCGCATCCGGCCCAGCTCGCGGGTGAGCCGGGCCGCGTCCGGACGGTCGGGGTCGTCTGCGCAGTTGATCGCCATCAGCGCTGCCGGCAGATTGTCCAGCGGCACCTCCTGCGGGTCCACCAGCCCGCCGCCCCCCGGCGTCCGCAGCGGCAGGGCGTAGCCGCCGAGGGAGAAGCCGGCGATGCCGGACGCGTCGCCGTCCTGCACCAGCTCGGCCAGGGCACGCTCCAGCGACGGCCACAACTCCTTGCTGTACAGCGCCTGCCCCATCGCGCCCACCAGGTCCTGACCGGTGAACGGCCGCCCGAACCCGGTCGGCAGGGGATCGCGGTCCAGGGACCGCACCAGGTCCACCACGGCCTGCCGGGCCGTACGGGCGTCCTGCCCGAACGGGCACGCGATGTCCCGCACACACCAGTCCACGAAGCCGTCCAGCGCCACCTGCTGACCGTGCGCCCCCACCAGGGCCTGCTCCGTCAGCGGCTCGGTGAGTGTGTCCACGCCGTCCAGCGCCATCCGGCCCACCTTGCCGGGGAACAGCGCCGCGTAGACCGCGCCGAGCCGGGTTCCGTACGAGAACCCCAGGTAGGTGAGCTTGCGGTCGCCGAGCGCCTGCCGTATCACGTCCAGGTCCTTCGCCGCGTCCACCGTGCCGATGTGCCGGAGCACCGGGCCGGAGTGCTTCTCGCAGGCGGCGGCGGCCCGGCGCAACTGCCCCAGCACCTTCGCCGGGTCGTCGACGGTCGCGGAGCCCTCGATGGCCAGTACGTCGTCCCGGTCGCCGCAGCTGACGGGGGAGGACCGGCCGACGCCGCGCGGGTCGAAGGACACCACGTCGTAGTTGTCGGTCAGCCCCATGAACTCCTTGCCGCTCGCCGCCAGCTGGGCCACGCCGGGCCCGCCCGGCCCGCCGAAGTTCAGCACCACAGACCCGGTCCGGTGTCCGGCCGCGCGATAGCGGGCCACCGCCAGGTCCAAGGTGGCGCCGCCGGGCCTGGCGTAGTCGAGTGGGACGGTGACCTTGCCGCACTCCAGGTCCTTGGGCATGCCGTCGCCCTTGCACCTGGACCAGGACACCTTCTGCTCGTAGAACCGGCTCAGATCCGGCCGGGACGCGTCTTTGGCATCGCCGGCCGCCGCCGGCAGCCCGCCGGTCAGAAGGACGAGAACAGCGGTGCCCAGCAGCGCGCCGCGCCGCAGCGCCGCGCACCGCGTTGACAGCTTGGCCAGCATCCGTGCCTCCAGGGCGCCTGTCGCGGACCGGAACCTGCGCCCAGCGTTCACCCTATGCGGGGCGTTCGGGCCCCGCCTCCCGGCTGGTGTCCGGACCTGCGGGGCGCTACCCTGCGCCGCCGTCCGTCACCTTGTGTGCTTGTGTGTCTGTGAGACCGGTTTTGCCGTCAGTTCGACCGGCGTGCCGCCCCATGGGGTGAAAGAGGAAAACGCCATAACTCCGACCCGGTGTTCGCGTTTTATCCGGTGCGGGCGAGTGCCCGCACCAAGTCTGGAAGGCAGAAACGATGAGACGGCTCACCCGTAACGGCATGATCGCCGTGGCCGCCGCGTCCGGCGCGCTGGTGGCGGCACCGGCGCACGCCGACTCCGCGGCGGACGGCACCGCGGCGCAGTCCCCCGGTGCGGTCTCCGGCAACACCATTCAGCTCCCCGTGCACCTCCCCGTGAACGTGTGCGGGAACACGGTGAACGTCGTGGGTCTGCTGAACCCGGCCGCGGGCAACTCCTGCGCCAACCACGGCCACGGCGGCCACGGCGGCCACAACGGCCACAGTGATGACGGCGGCTACGGCAGCCACAACGGGGACGGCGCCGCGGGGGGCACCTCGGGCACCCCGGGGTCCAGCGCCTCTTCGGTGACGGAGGGATCGCCGGGCGTCGTCTCCGGCAACGGCGTGCAGCTGCCGGTCGATCTCCCGGTCAACGTGAGCGGCAACAGCGTCGACGTGGTCGGCGTGCTCAACCCCTCCCTCGGCAACACGTCCGTGAACGGGCCGGGCACCCCGCAGACCCCGGAGACCCCGGAGGTCTCCACCCCGGAGACGCCGAAGCCCGCTCCGCCGAAGGCGCACCCCACGCCCGAGACGCGCACGGTTCCGCCGCAG
This sequence comes from Streptomyces sp. XM83C, assembly GCF_023072675.1. GTDB lineage: Bacteria > Actinomycetota > Actinomycetes > Streptomycetales > Streptomycetaceae > Streptomyces > Streptomyces thermocoprophilus. The sequence goes on along the minus strand of NZ_JALLGL010000056.1, from coordinate 216 downwards.
CCGGGTCCGCGGACCGGGCCGGTGCTCGCCAGCACGGGCGCGGACTCCACGCTGCCCGCCGCGCTCGGCAGCGGTGCGCTGATCCTCGCCGGAGCCACCCTGTACCGGCGTACGCGCCGCCTCGGCGCCGGACGCTGACCGACGCCGGCCCCGGCCCTTGCTCGCGCAGGGGCGGGGGCCTTCGCCCCTATGCCCTACGACCACGTGGTCGGGGGC
>NZ_JALLGL010000568.1 GCF_023072675.1 Streptomyces sp. XM83C | reverse complement strand
CCCGCCACCCCCTCGCCCACGCCCTCGGACTCGTCACCGTCGTCCTCCTCGGCGCCTGGCTCGGCCTCCTCGTCGTCGGCAATGTCCGCGTCCCCGTCGGCCCCATGGACACGACGATGACCCTCCGCCCCTCCCTCTCCGGCGGCACGAAGATCAACGTCTCCCCGCTCGGCGCCCTCCACCTGGACAGCCACCACGCCCCCCTTCGCCTCGACGTCAACGTCGACCAGCTCGACCCCGACCGCTCCCAGGCCCTCGTCGACCACCCCGAACGCCTCGCCGGCCTCCAGGACGAGGTCACCCACGACGTCGAACACGGCACCCTCGACCTCGCCCTGCGCTCCTGCGCCGCCGTCGTCACCGGCGCTACCGCCCTGGGCCTCGCCGTCTACCGCCGCCCCCGCCGCGCCCTCGCCTCCGGCGGTCTCGCCCTCGCCCTGCTCGCCGCCTGCGGCGCCACCGCGTACGGCACCTGGAACCCCAAGTCCGTCCTCGAACCCCGCTTCTCCGGCCTGCTCTCGTCGGCGCCGTCCCTCGTCGGCAACGCGCGCAGCATCGTCACCGAATTCGACGTCTACCAGCAGGAACTCGCCCGCCTCGTCACCAACGTGACCAAGCTGTACGACGTCACCTCCACGCTCCCCGCCTACCAGCCCGACCCCACCACCATCCGCGTCCTGCACGTCTCCGACATCCACCTCAACCCCGCCGCCTGGAAGATCATCAGCTCCCTCGTCGAGCAGTACGACGTCGACGTCATCGCCGACACCGGCGACACGATGGACCACGGCACCGCCGCCGAGAACGGCTTCCTCGACGCCGTACCCGACCTCGGCGCCCCCTACGTCTGGGTCCGCGGCAACCACGACTCCGCCGTCACCCAGCGCTACCTCCAGCGCCTGAAGAACGTCCACGTACTCGACGACGGCCGCGCCGTGAACGTCGCCGGACTGCGCTTCGCCGGCATCGGCGACCCCCAGTTCACCCCCGACCGCTCCACCGTCCCCGGCGGGGACGCCGCCAACGAACTCGCCGGCGACCGCCTCGCAGCCGCCCTGCGCGCCCAGCGAGCGGCCGGCACCCCCGTGGACATCGCCCTCGCCCACGAACCCGTCGCGGCCCGCCGCACCGACGGCGACGTACCCCTCGCCCTCGCCGGCCACATCCACCACCAGGACATGGAGGTCCTGCCCCTCGGCACCCGGCTGCGCGTCGAAGGCTCCACCGGCGGCAGCGGACTGCGCGCCGTGGAGGGCAAGCACCCCGACCCCATCGAGGCGTCGATCCTCTACATCGACCGCGGCACCCGCCGCCTCCAGGCCTGGGACGAGATCCGCCTCGGCGGCCTCGGCCTGACGACAGCCGAGGTCAGCCGCCATCTCGTCGAGGAGAACCAGCCCGGCGCGACCCCCGCCCCGGCACCCCGCAC
>NZ_JALLGL010000567.1 GCF_023072675.1 Streptomyces sp. XM83C | reverse complement strand
GGTTGTGTCCTTGGAAGTGGTGTACCGGTTCCCACCTGATCCGGGTGTTTGGCCTGGCGTCGGAGTGAGGGCCCGGATATGAGAACGGCCACCGGCTGATCTTCGAGTTGTCGAAGCTCGAAGGAGATCAGCACGATGACCGCACCCGACAGTCTGCCCCTGCACGCCCTCGCCGAGGAGAACCTCACCGCGGCGAGTCCCGATCTGCTGCGCGCGATGATCAAGACATTCGCCGACGCCCTCATGTCCGCCGAGGCTGACGCCCTCTGCAACGCCGAATACGGGCAGGTCAGCGAGGAACGCGTCAACCATCGCAACGGCTATCGCCCGCGCGAGTGGGACACCCGCGCCGGGACCGTCGAGCTCGCCGTTCCCAAGCTGAGGCAGGGCAGCTACTTCCCGCACTGGCTTCTCGAGCGCCGCCGCCGGGCCGAGCAGGCCCTGATCTCGGTGGTCGCCACCGCCTACCTGCTCGGTGTCTCCACCCGCCGGGTCGAGAAGCTCGCCGAGTCCCTCGGGGTGACGCAGCTGTCGAAGTCCCAGGTCAGCGCGATGGCCAAGCACCTGGACGAGCAGGTCGCAGCCTTCCGTAACCGGCCCCTGGACGCCGGCCCGTACTCGTTCGTCTGGGTCGACGCGCTCACCCAGAAGGTCCGCGAGAGCGGCCGCATCATCAACGTCCACGCCCTGATCGCGGTCGGCGTCAACGCCGACGGCCACCGCGAGATCCTCGGCCTGGACGTCGCCACCGCCGAGGACGGCGCCGGCTGGCTCGCCTTCCTGCGTTCCCTGATCGCCCGCGGCCTGTCCGGCGTCCAGCTCGTCATCTCCGACGCCCACGCCGGCCTCGTCGACGCCATCGGCGCGGTCCTGCCCGGCGCGTCCTGGCAGCGCTGCCGCACCCACTACGCGAGGAACTTGCTGAGCCAGGTGCCGAAGTCGGCCCAGCCCTGGGTCGCCACGCTGCTGCGGACGGTCTTCGAACAGCCCGACGCCGACGCGGTCCAAGCACAGATGACCCACGTCCTGGACGCGCTGGAGGCCAAGTTCCCCAAGGCCGCAGCCCACTTGGACACAGCCCAGCACGACCTGCTCGCCTTCACCGCCTTCCCGCGGGAGATCTGGCGGCAGATCTGGTCGAACAACCCGCAAGAGCGGCTGAACAAGGAGATCCGCCGCCGCACCGACGTGGTCGGCATCTTCCCCGACCGCACCGCCGTCATCCGGCTCGTCGGCGCGGTGCTGGCCGAGCAGAACGACGAGTGGACCGAAGCCCGCCGCTACATGGGCCGCGAACTCCTCGCCAAGGCCCGACTCCACCCGATCGAGTCAGAAACCGACGGCACCACCCTGCCCACCGAACTCACCGCATAGCCTCAAAGACGAGATCACCGAGTGGCCGTCGATACACCACTCCAGCGGACGTGACC
>NZ_JALLGL010000566.1 GCF_023072675.1 Streptomyces sp. XM83C | reverse complement strand
GGTGCCGGGTGGTCCCGGCGCGACCGGCCTGCCGGGGGTGCCGACGCAGCGGGCCGCGTCCGTCGGGCAGGGCGGCCTCGCGCCGGGCCTGCCCGGTGTGGGGGCGGCCGGCATCCCAGGGGCTCCCGGTGCGCCCGGTGCTGCCGGTGCGCCTGTCCTCGTGCCCGGTGCCGCAGGTGTCCCTGCCGCCCCTGGCGCGCCCGCCGTACCCGTCCCCGCCGGGCAGGGTGCCGTCGCGGTGCCGCCTCCGCCCGTCGGGGGTGTCGCGCTCGTCAGACCGGTCGACGCCGCATCCGCCGCGCTGGCGCTGCCGGTGCCCCGGGTGGACCCGTCCGACCCCAACGCCGGTTTCCTGGCGGGCCTGATGGGTTCGGCGTCGGCGGAGCTGATCGCCGCCCTGCACGCGGCGCCCGCGACCTCGACGGAGCTGCGGCTGCGCGAGCTGCGGGCGTGCCTGGAGACGCACCGGCCGTCCGACGCGCTGCGGCAGTTGGAGTCGCTGGAGGCCGACCACCCCGACGACTGGCGGGTGGTGTGGTACCGCGGCGTGACCTCGCTGGTCACCGGCGACCACGAGAGCGCGGCTGTCGCCTTCGACGCGGTGTACGACGCCTTCCCCGGCGAGACGGCACCGAAGCTGGCGCTCGCGGTGTGCGCGGAGGTGCTGGGCCAGCTGGACAACGCCGCCGAGTACTACCGGCTGGTGTGGTCGACCGACCCGGGCTGTGTGAGCGCGGCCTTCGGTCTGGCGCGGGTTCAGCTCGCGGCCGGGGACCGGGGTTCGGCCGTACGGACGCTGGAGTCGGTGCCGGAGTCGTCCATCCACTACACGGCCGCGCGGGTGGCCGCGGTGCGGGCACGGCTGCGGCAACGCGCCGCGCACGCGGCGGACCGCTCGTTCGTGGACGATCTCGGCGCGGCGGCGGCGCAGGTGGAAGCGCTGGACGCGTACGGACTCGACCCGACGCGGCGTGCACAGCTGGCCACCGAGGTGCTCGGTTGTGCGCTTGACTGGGTACTCTCCGGTGGCCGGGTCGACACGCCCGGTGCCCGGCGGGTGCTGCTCGGCAGCGAACTGGACGAACGGGGCCTGCGCTTCGGCCTGGAGCGCTCGTACCGCACGCTGGCCCGGCTCGCGCCCGGCGGCAAGGAGAGGATCGACCTGGTGGAACGTGCCAACCGTTACCGCCCCCGGACGTGGGTGTAGTTGATGTCGCAGATGCCCCAGCAGGCCGCTGTGTCGGAGTGCCCGAGCTGCTCGGAGCCGCTCGAGTCGGGTGACCGTTTCTGCGGCGCGTGCGGATACGACCTGTCCGCCGTCGCCGCGCGGCAACCGGACCATCCGACGCTCACCATGAACGGCACCCCGGCGCCGCCGCACGCCGCGCCCGCGCCCACACCGGCCGACTGGGTGGCACCCCCGGCCCCCGGCTCGGCCCCGGCC
>NZ_JALLGL010000565.1 GCF_023072675.1 Streptomyces sp. XM83C | reverse complement strand
GTGCCCCGGGGTGTGGTTCCCCGGGGCACCGCCCCTTTCGGTGTGGGTGTGGGGTCAGCCGGTGTTGCGGAGGCCGGCTGCGACGCCGTTGACGGTGAGGAGGAGGGCGCGGGAGAGGAGGGGGTCGGGGTCCTCTCCGGCGGCTGCGGCGTCGCGCTGGCGCTTGAGGAGGGCTACCTGGAGGTAGCTGATGGGGTCGAGGTAGGCGTCGCGGATGGCGAAGGTCTGCTTGAGGACGGGTTGGGCGTCGAGGAGTTCCTTTTCGCCGGTGATGCGGAGGATCTCGGTGACGGTGAGGTCGTGTTCGGTCTTGATGGTGTCGAAGACGTGCTTGAGGTCGTCGGGGACGAGGGTGTCGACGTAGTGCTGGGCGATGCGCAGGTCGGTCTTGGCGAGGGTCATCTCGACGTTGGAGATGAAGTTGCGGAAGAAGTGCCATTCTCGGTGCATTTCTTCCAGGACGGTGTCGAGGCCGGCTTCGCGCAGTGCCTTGAGGCCGGAGCCGACGCCGAACCAGCCGGGGACGATCTGCCGGGACTGGGTCCAGCCGAAGACCCAGGGGATGGCGCGGAGGCCGTCGAGGGAGACGCCGGAGCCGGGGCGGCGGGAGGGGCGGGAGCCGAGGTGGAGTTCGGCGAGCTGGTCGACGGGGGTGGAGGCGAGGAAGTAGGTGGGGAGGTCGGGGTCTTCGACGAAGGCGCGGTAGGCGGCGTGGGCTGCGTCGGAGATGACGTCCATGGCGGCGTCCCAGCGGGCGAGGGCTTCGTCGGACTGCCGGGGCGCGGTGTGCAGGGCGGAGGCCTGGAGGGTGGCGGCGACGGTCAGTTCGAGGTTCTCGCGGGCGAGGGAGGGGATGAGGTACTTGTCGGAGATGACCTCGCCCTGTTCGGTGACCTTGATCTCGCCTTCGAGGGTGCCCCAGGGCTGGGCGAGGATGGCGTCGTGGGAGGGGCCGCCGCCGCGGCCGACGGTGCCGCCGCGGCCGTGGAAGAGGCGCAGGCGGACGCCGTGGCGGTGGGCGACGTCGCGGAGGCGGCGCTGGGCGCGGTGGATCTCCCACTGGCTGGTGGTGATGCCGCCGAACTTGGAGGAGTCGCTGTAGCCGAGCATGACCTCCTGGACGTCGCCGCGGAGTGCGACGAGGCGTCGGTAGGAGGGGTCGGAGAGCATGTCCTCGAGGATGGTGTCGGCGGCCTTGAGTTCGTCGGTGGTTTCCAGGAGGGGGACGATGCCGATCTTGGCCCAGCCGGCGTGGAGGTCGATGAGTCCGGCTTCGCGGGCGAGGACGGCGGCGGCGAAGACGTCGTCGGCGCCCTGGCACATGGAGATGATGTAGGACTCGATGACTTCGGGGCCGAAGACTTCGAGGGCGCGCTTGATGGTCTGGAAGACGCCGAGGGTCTTTTCGCCGGCGGCGTCGACGGGTGCGGGGGTGGGGGCGGGGGG
>NZ_JALLGL010000564.1 GCF_023072675.1 Streptomyces sp. XM83C | reverse complement strand
CCCCGAAACCCCCCACCCGGCGGTCGCGCCCAAACCGCAAACCCCCACTCCTTCGCTCGAATGGGTGATCCGTTTCACGCTCGGCGAGAGGCGGTCAGCCGCACGTGATGGGCTCGGTAGCATCAAGCACCGGCTCGGACGGGGGACCGTCGCCATCCCCTGAGCCGTGTCCGCCATGGGGCACCCCGTCCGCCGGTCCACGCAGCCGGAGGTGCTCATGAGTGCGGAGGCCACGAACCCTGCCACCCCGGGTCCGGTCACCGGACCAACGGCACGTTGGCGGCCCCGGATCGATCTGCGCCGCCTCGGCCGGGCGGCACTGCTGGGAACCACGGCACGCGACCGGCTGCCGGACGCCATCAGCCACGTCGTCGACGCCCACCGCGCCCACCACCCCGACGCCGACCTCGAACCCCTGCGCCGCGCCTACCTCCTGGCCGAGTCCTCGCACCGAGGCCAGATGCGCAAGAGCGGCGAGCCGTACATCACGCACCCCCTCGCCGTCACCCTGATCCTCGCCGAACTCGGCGCAGAGACCACCACGTTGACCGCGTCCCTGCTCCACGACACCGTCGAGGACACGGACGTGACACTCGATCAGGTCGGCGAGGAGTTCGGCGAGGAGGTCCGCTTCCTCGTCGACGGCGTCACCAAACTGGAGAAGGTCGACTACGGCGCCGCCGCCGAACCCGAGACCTTCCGCAAGATGCTCGTCGCCACCGGCAACGACGTACGCGTCATGTCGATCAAACTCGCCGACAGGCTGCACAACATGCGCACCCTCGGCGTCATGCGCCCCGAGAAACAGGCCCGCATCGCCAAGGTCACCCGGGACGTGCTCATCCCCCTCGCCGAACGCCTCGGCGTACAGGCACTCAAGACCGAACTGGAGGACCTCGTCTTCCAGATCCTCCACCCCGAGGAGTACCAGCACACCCGCGAACTGATCGTCGAGAACGCCTCCCGCGCCGACGATCCGCTCGCCGAGTTCGCCGACGAGATCCGCACCGTGCTGCACGAGGCCGACATCCCCGCCGAAGTCGTCATCCGGCCACGGCACTTCGTCTCCGTCCACCGCGTCGCCCGCAAACGCGGACAGCTGCGCGGCGCCGACTTCGGCCGGCTGCTCGTCCTCGTCAACGAGGACGCCGACTGCTACGCCGTCCTCGGCGAACTGCACACCTGCATGACGCCCGTCATCGCGGAGTTCAAGGACTTCATCGCCGTACCCAAGTTCAACCTGTACCAGTCGCTGCACACCGCCCTCGCCCGCGAGGACGGACAGATCGCCGAAGTCCTCATCCGCACCCACCAGATGCACAAGGTCGCCGAGGCCGGAGTCGTCGCCCTCGGCAACCCCTACGCGCCGTACCAGCACACCCGCGAACTGATCGTCGAGAACGCCTCCCGCGCCGACGATCCGCTCGCCGAGTTCGCCGACGAGATCCGCAC
>NZ_JALLGL010000563.1 GCF_023072675.1 Streptomyces sp. XM83C | reverse complement strand
TGGGTAAAAGGGACAGGACGGGTGCGGGGGCGCGCTGGGAGCCGCGGGTCACCGCGCGCACGCGGGCCACCAGTTCGCGCACGCTGAACGGTTTCGCGAGATAGTCGTCGGCTCCCAGTTCCAGGCCGAGCACCCGGTCGGCCTCCTCGCCGCGCGCGCTGAGGATGACGATGGGCACGTCGGAGACCTGGCGGATGCCCCGGCAGACGTCGATGCCGTCCATGTCCGGCAGTCCCAGGTCGAGCAGGACGACATCGCCGTACGGGCCTCTCAGCCCCTCGGTGCCGGTGGCGACGTGATCGACCGTCAGCCCGTAGTGCCCGAGCCCCTCGGTGAGCGGCTCGGCGATCGTCTCGTCGTCCTCGATGAGCAGCGCCCGTATGGCCATGCGTCCTGTCTCTCCATGGAATCGGGACAACACGAACGACGTGTCGTGGAGTTGGCAACGTATCAGTGGTTCGACGCTACGACACGATAAGGCAACCGGGTGTGACAACACGCTCAGAAAGCGATTGCGGATTTTCTCCGCGCAGGTCGGGGACAAAGAATGTCAGCCCTCTTCCCGGCCCCTTCCTTTCCCTTAACCTTTCTCTGGTGCGCGGCTCTCTACGCTGTCGTCGACTGGCCGAACTCCCCTTGTAGGAGGCAGAGTTGAAGGCACTGTTGGATCGTGCTCGCGCGTTCGGGCGGCGCGTGGATTTCGAGAGCGACGAATATCGGAAACTGGCCGAGGGGCAATGTCCCGAGGCGCTCTTCATCACCTGCTCGGATTCGCGCGTCATTCCCGCGCTGATCACCGGTGCGCGGCCCGGCGAGATATTCGAGCTGCGGAACGCGGGCAATATCGTGCCCCCGTACGGGTGTGCCGGGGCCTCGGGTGAGGTCGCCACTGTCGAGTACGCACTGGAGGTGCTCGGGGTTCAGGACGTGGTGGTGTGCGGTCACTCACACTGCGGTGCGATGAGGGCGCTCGTGGACGGCGAGGACCTGTCGGCGCTGCCCGGGGTGGACGCCTGGCTGCGGCCGGCGCGCCCGGCGCTGGCCGAGGTGCTCGACGAGGCCGAGGACGATCCGTCGCTGTCGGGTGTGGCCCAGCGCAATGTGGTCAACCAGCTGGCCGCGCTGCGCAGTCATCCGGTGGTGCGGCGGCGGCTGGCGGAGGGGGAGCTGCGGCTGCACGGGTGGTACTACGAGGTGGACACGGGCCGGGTGCACGAGCTGGACGCCGACGACCGGTTCCGGGTGCACGCCGCATGAGCGGGGCGCATGCGCGGGGACGCGGTCATGCCCGCCCCAGGAACTCGCCGGGAGCCGGCGTCGCGGGGAGGTTCGGCGCCGCGGCGGCGGGCCTCGGGGTGAAGTCGGGAGCCGGGCCTGACCGGCGCGGCGGGATGGCGGGAACGGGGCCTGGCGGGCGCGGCGGTGGCGCGGGAGCCGGGCCCCGTTCCCGCCATCC
>NZ_JALLGL010000562.1 GCF_023072675.1 Streptomyces sp. XM83C | reverse complement strand
GCGCCGAGCGGGCCGGGGTCGGCAAGGGCGGCGGGGTCGGCGCGGAAGCCGAGGTCGGCGGCGTTGCGGCGGAGGGCGCGGGTGCGGGCGTGGGCGTACCGGACGCGGAAGAGCGGATTGCTCTCCCGCTGCACGAGGTGCTCCTCACCGACGCGGGGCCGGTCGTGCGGCGCGGGGTGGAGCAGCGCCCAGCGGGCGGCGTCGGGCCCGAGGGGGGCGGGGTCGGCGGGCGCGGGCACGGGCCGCAGATCGACACGGTCCCCGGAGCCGGCCACCTCCACCTCGACGCGGGCCCCCTGGGAGCGGGCGATCCGCCCGACGGCCTCGGCGACGACACGGGCCCGCACTTCGTCGGGTACGACGAGACGCACGACCTGACCGCCCAGGGCATCGGAATGCCCGTACCGCAGGCCTTCGCTCAGGATGCGCCGTACGAGATCGGAGGCACCGGAGCTGTGGAGACTGATGTTGAGGAACCCGGGCCCGGTGATCTCGACACCTGCGACACCGTCGGCGTGTACCAGGTGCCCGCGCAGCACCTCGGCGACATCACGCGGGGGCCGGCCGGCGGGCCGGGCGAGCTGGAGGGCGATGTTGGTGGCCCAGTCCCCGCACCCTCCGGGCCCCGGCACGGTGACGACGGCCCGCTCCGGCACGCTCACACGCAGTTCCCCCGCGTCGACAGCACAGCGCACCGCGCGCAGCACGGTGCGGGACAGCTCGACGGGGGTCACGGGACAAGCCTAGGCGAGGGAGGGGGTGGGGAGGCGAGCCGGTTTCGCGGAGGTCCCGGCATGTGGGACAGGGTCCCTCTTCTGCCTGGGTGGCCCTATCCCCCGCCGTGCCCGGCGGTCTCCTCGTCCCCGCCGACGGCACCGGCCCCGATGACCTGCTCGCGGGGAACCCGCCGCCCGGGCCCGGGATCCGTGTCGGAGTCGGCCTCGCCGCCCGCCTGCCGCCCCTCACGCCCGTGCTCGATCAACCGCCGGACGACGCGGACGAGTTCCGCCGGCTCGAAGGGCTTGGCGAGAAAGGCGTCGACACCGACATCGAGCCCGGCATCGACCTCGTACGGCGTGCACGCGCTGATGATGGCGAGGGGCAGCTCACGCGTCCGGGGGTCGGACCGCAGCCGGGCGGCGGTGCGCAGCCCGTCCAGACGCGGCATGACGACATCGAGCGTGACGACGTCGGGCCGCACCTGATGCACGACTTCCAGACACTCGGCACCATCGGCCGCGGTCACGACCTCGAGCCCCTCAAGCTCGAGATTGACCCTGATCAGCTGCCGGATCACCTTGTTGTCGTCGACAACGAGAACCCGGCCCGAAGCGCCTGGCACAACTCGAGAGTAGGTCGCCCCCGGCCACCGCGTCCGGCTTTTCCCGACTTCCACCCTCCGGGGGGACGCACCGCCCGCCCTGCTGACCGGCACCAGCGCCCGGCTCCGCCCCGCCCGGCTCCACCC
>NZ_JALLGL010000561.1 GCF_023072675.1 Streptomyces sp. XM83C | reverse complement strand
GACCCCCCCGCACCGCCCCCGCCGGCCCGGCGACCAACGCCCGGTCGGCGACCTCGGTCACCGCCCTGACGAGGTGACCGTACGGCTCCTCCCCGGCCCCGCCCCCCGTCACCGGCACGACGGTCAGCCAGGAGCGGTGCCGTTCGAGTTCGGCCACGCCGTCGGCGTCGTAGAGCCCGGTCCGCGGGTCGGCGCCGACGAAGAGCCGCACCCGGCGCCCGCCGACGGACAGCGCACGGCTGTGCTCCACGTCCCGCAGAAGCGCCTTCATCGCGGCCCACCCGGTGTCCCAGGCCACCAGCAGCATCCCCCCGACCGCTGCCGGGTCCGCGGGTGCGAGGTTGCCCTCGGGCGGCCCGATCCGCAGGACGTCCCCGGGCCCGGTACCCCGTACCAGCGCATCGCTGACGCCTCCGGTGCCGGTACGGCGGACATGGAACTCCAGCTCCCCTTCGCCGCCGGGCACACGGACCGGGTAGAAGCGCCGCCAGGTGTGGGGAAGGTGCGGGGACTCCAGCGCGACGTGCTGGCCGCCCCGGTGCCGGTACTCCTCGTGCGGGCGGACGCGGAACACGGCCAGGTCGGGCCCACGCAGCTGATGGTCGGTCACTGTGGCGTTCCAGCAGGGCGGTTCGTGCAGCGCGTCGTCGGCGGCGCGCACCATGGCGTCGACTCCGGTACGGAGCATCCGTACCCAGGCCTGCTCCAGTTCGGCCGTCCAGTGCATGCCGGCCTGGATGCGCAGGGCGTCGCACAGTGCCGCCTCGAACGCCGTGTACTGGGCGGGCAGCAGCCCGAGTTTGCGGTGGTCGCGGCCGAGCCGGGCGAAGGTCGCGGTGATCTCGTCGGGCCGGTCGAGATGTTCGATGAGGTAGCGGAACGCGGCGGCGAGGTGCGCCCGCTGGTACGCCATGGACGCGGGGAACAACGACCGCATCGACGGGTGCCGGTCGAACAGCGACCGGTAGAGGTGGGTGATCAGCTCCTCGAACGGCTCGACGAGATCGAGGTGGTCGAGGATGAACCGCTGGTCGGCCGGCCCGGTGTACGGCTCCTGCGACGGAACCTGCGTGTCGGTGAGGCGCTCGGGACCGCCGGGCGAGAGCATCCGGCGACGCAACCGCATGGCTTCGTGGCGGGCCCGCAGGGCGAGATAGCTGTCGGTGGTGGTGCTCACGCTCGGCCACCCTCCGGCAGTGCGCGCTCTGTCGGGGCCGGTGTGCCGCCGGGGCGCCGGCGCAACGGTCGAGGCATGGATGGTGCTCCCAGTAGGCGTACGGGGCCGACAGACGGATCGTCAAAAGCACGGATCCGCCTGCTCAGCCGAAGATCGCCCGCAGTATGGCAGTGCACCTCGATGCCCGAACGGCCCTGGGTGGAAAGGGACTTAAGCCCCTGGCGCCCACGACCCCGCGCACACCCACCTACAGCACACCGACACCGGGCACCCCAGCGCAGCACGCCCCCCGACGACACCC
>NZ_JALLGL010000560.1 GCF_023072675.1 Streptomyces sp. XM83C | reverse complement strand
GCTTGTTCCGGGGGGTGTTCGGGCGCCGGGTGTGAAGGAGGTCGGCATAATCCCTGGAGTTCTCATGGGGAGGGACGAACGCATGGACGAGCGCGGGGGCGTTCCTGGGGCGTCCGGGAAGCTCGCGGGTGAACCGCGCACACATCAGTGCCCCGAGTGCGGGGCGCCCAGGGCCGGCGACGGCACCCCGTCCTGCGGCTGCACGCAACGCGCGTCCGAGGCCCTGCGGGACGCCCGTACGGCCGCGCAGGCAGCGGCGGAGGACTTCGACCCGCTGCGGATACGGCCGTACGTGGCGCTGGGCGACGGGGCCGGCGGGCAGACGGCAGGGGTGGACGCCGGCGAGGAGACCATGGCGCTGCGGGCCGTGCCCTCCGACGCGGCGGCCGGAGTTCCGGCGCCGAGCGCGACGGACCTCAGCCTGTTCGAAGCGGGGGCCGAGGCGGGGGCGCCTCCCTCGGAGGGGCAGGCGCAGGGGCAGGACGTGCGACGCCGGCCCTCCGGGCGTCGGCGGCGGCGTGCCGTGCTGCTGGGGGCGTCCGGCGCCGTTGTGGGTGTCGTCGCCGCAGCGGGGCTGGCCGCCGGGTTCCTCTCGTACGACACGCCGTCCCGGAAGACCGGGGCGACGGGGACGGACGGCATGAGGGCGGCGGTGCCGGACGCGTCGGGAGAGGAGCAGGAGGAACCGAGCGGGTCGGGCGCGGCGCCGGGCCGGGCGTCCGGGACGCCCGGCGCCACGGCGGCGGGGACGCCGTCGGCCGAGCCCTCGGCCTCGGCGCCGTCCGCGGGCGGATCGGCCTCCCCCGTGCCATCGGCGAGCGCCTCGCCCTCGGGGGCGGGGGCGTCGGGGAAGCCGACGGCCCCGGCCGGGTCCACGGCGCCGGCGACGCCCCCGCCGTCCGGGACACCGACGGCACCGGATGACCGGCGGCGGCCGGACATGCCGGTGCTGCGGCGCGGGGACAGGGGGCCCGAGGTCGTCGAACTCCAGCTGCGGCTGGGCCAGTTGTACCTGTACACCGGGCCCGCCGACGGGATCTTCGACGACCGGGTCGAGCAGGCGGTCCGCACCTACCAATGGGCGCGGGGGGTGTGGGCCGACGGGATCGGCTTGTACGGCGCGGAGACGCGGCGCGCGCTGGAGTCGGAGACGGCCGTTCCACCGGGGGTGCGGTGACGCCCTTTGCGCGCAGTTCCCCGCGCCCCCTTTTGCCACCGGCGTGCCGGTGACGCCGGTGGTGCGCAGTTCCCCGCGCCCCTTGTGTGTGCCTGGGGCATCGTTTTCACCTGCGGGCCGGTGGGGGCGCTCGCGCAGTTCCCCGCGCCCCTTTCGGGGTGCGTGCGGTTTCGTTGGGTCACGTCCGCTGAAGTGGTGTATCGACGGCCACTCGGTGATCTCGGTCTGAGGCTATGCGGTGAGTTCGGTGGGCAGGGCGGGGTCGTCGGTTTCTGACTCGATCGGGTGGAGTCGTGCCTTGGT
>NZ_JALLGL010000559.1 GCF_023072675.1 Streptomyces sp. XM83C | reverse complement strand
CCGTACGCCCCTGCCCGCCCGTCAGCCGGCCGGCTCGGTGAGGGTGTTCACCAGGTGGTCGGCGAGGCGGGGCAGCCAGTCGGGGCGGGCGTTGCCCAGCAGGTGGTCGCCGTGCGGCACCCGCAGATACGTGGCGTGCGGCGCGGCCTCGGCCAGCGGACCGCTGCCGGTGACGCCGGGCATGATGTCCTGCCCGCCGTCGACCACGAGCAGCGGCACGGTGATACGCGGCGCCAGCCCGGTCACGTCCACGGCGTCGGTGAACGCCTCGGCCGCTTCGGTGCCGCCGCAGCGCCGGGCGAGGATCTGCCGTACCGGTTCCGGCAGTTCGGCCCACCGCAGCCGGGACGGCCCGCTGACCGTGGCCGCCGCTGCCACCCGGCCCTCCAGCGCGGCGGCGCGGGCCGCGAAGTACCCGCCGAGACTCATCCCGACCACCCCGACGCGTTCGACGCCGAGTGCGTCGACGACGCGGGCGACGACCTGCTCGTAGCGGGGGCTGAGCGTGCTGCGCCCGGCGAGCACACCCTGCCCGGGTCCGTCCATCGCGAACACGGCGGCGCCCCGGTCCAGCAGGGCCGTGACCACATCGAGGAACTCCTCCTTCGCGGAGTCCAGTCCGGGCACGACGATCACGGTGGCCCGGGCGTCCGCGGGTCCGCGCAGCCAGCCGGTGAATCCGTCGCCGGTGATCCGCCGCGCCCCGGGCTCCAGGATGCGCAGCGCCCGCTCCAGCGCCTCGTCGGCGTCGGCCGCGGCACGCCGCGCACCGGCACCGTGGGCGAGGGAGGTGACGTGGAACCAGCGGGCCGCGGCAAGGAGATGTTCGCCCGCGGAGCGGGGGCTCGCGGCGGTACGGGCGCGCTCCAGGTGGGCGCGGGCCGCCGCGGTGCCGACGGCCTCCCAGTCGGCGACGGTACGCAGGCCCTCGGTGGCCCGCCGGTACTCGCAGGGGTCGACGCCCGCACCGAGGGCGCGGCTCCATTGGGCGGCGGCGAACGCCGCGATGTCCGTCACGATGTCCTCGTGCTGTGCCGTGGTCACGGTGTCGCTCCTTTCGGCCCTTGCGGTGCCGGTGGTGGTGTCCTGCGGGGCAAGGCTCATGCCGTACCCCCGGTGGTGAGGACGGCCTTGCCTCGGATACGGCGCTCCCGCAGGTCGACGAGGGTGCGGGCGGTGTCCGACCAGTCGGCGGTACGGCCGATCTCCGGGTGCAGCCGGTCCCCCGCGACGAGCCCGACCAGCGCGGCCAGATCACCGCCGTACGGCGCGCCCGCATAGTGGAAGTGACGGATCGTCACCCGCTCGGGGCCGTGGAGCAGGGCGAAGAAGTCCAGGGTGACCGGGGTGCGGCTCGCCTGACAGTGAGGATGTGACGTGGTGACGCCGCTGGTGGGTCTGACCCCTCGCCTGACTGACGTCTCGACTGTCCTGTTTGGGATTTGTCGGCCCGCCGGGCGTCACCACGCACGCGGCCGGA
>NZ_JALLGL010000055.1 GCF_023072675.1 Streptomyces sp. XM83C | reverse complement strand
GCCCGCCCCCCTGCGGAGCGGACCTGACGCGCTGCGGAGCGCTACGCCCCCGGCGAACACTCCCATTCCCGGGATTCCCTGAAGGGACCCGCGCGTTAGGGTCCATGAATACGAGGGCAGGGGAGTCCCCGAGATCGACTCCCGCCCCGCAGGGAAACGTGAGACGGCCCGGCGCCGTCGCAAGACGAGCAGGTGGATACGTGACGAATCTGATGCCCTCCGCCGCCGGCGAGCCTTCCATCGGCGGTGGCCTCGGCGACCATGTCTACAACCGGCTGCTCAACGAGCGGATCATCTTCCTCGGCCAGCCAGTCGACGACGACATCGCGAACAAGATCACCGCACAGCTGCTGCTCCTTGCCGCCGACCCGGACAAGGACATCTACCTGTACATCAACAGCCCCGGCGGTTCGATCACGGCCGGCATGGCGATCTACGACACCATGCAGTACATCAAGAACGACGTGGTGACGATCGCCATGGGCCTCGCGGCCTCCATGGGTCAGTTCCTGCTCAGCGCGGGCACCCCCGGCAAGCGCTTCGCGCTGCCCAATGCCGAGATCCTGATTCACCAGCCGTCCGCCGGTCTCGCCGGTTCGGCCTCGGACATCAAGATCCACGCCGAGCGGCTGCTGCACACCAAGAAGCGCATGGCCGAGCTCACGGCCCTGCACACCGGCCAGACGGTCGAGCAGATCACCCGCGACTCCGACCGCGACCGCTGGTTCGACGCCTACGAGGCCAAGGAGTACGGCCTCATCGACGACGTGATCGCCACGGCCGCCGGCATGCCGGGCGGCGGCGGCACGGGGGCGGGCTCCTAGGGCCGTCGAGCGGCCCCAGGGGCGCCCAGCGGGCCCCCGGCGGCCGACACGCCCGTGAGGGCCTCACAAGGCCCCCGGGACCGCCCGGGCCGCCCGAGGCCCACAACACCCCAAGCCACCGCCCCAGCCCCTCTCAGGAGACACCGTGAACGACTTCCCCGGCAGCGGCCTCTACGACCGTACGCGCGCCGAATACACCGGCCCCACGGCCGAGTCCCGCTACGTCATCCCGCGCTTCGTGGAGCGCACCTCCCAGGGCATCCGCGAGTACGACCCGTACGCGAAGCTCTTCGAGGAGCGCGTGATCTTCCTCGGCGTCCAGATCGACGACGCCTCCGCCAACGACGTCATGGCGCAGCTGCTGTGCCTGGAGTCGATGGATCCCGACCGGGACATCTCGGTCTACATCAACAGCCCCGGCGGTTCCTTCACCGCGCTGACGGCGATCTACGACACGATGCAGTTCGTCAAGCCGGACATCCAGACGGTCTGCATGGGCCAGGCGGCCTCCGCCGCGGCCGTGCTGCTGGCCGCCGGCACGCCCGGCAAGCGCATGGCGCTGCCGAACGCGCGTGTGCTGATCCACCAGCCGTACAGCGAGACCGGCCGCGGCCAGGTCTCCGACCTGGAGATCGCCGCGAACGAGATCCTGCGGATGCGCTCGCAGCTGGAGGAGATGCTGGCCAAGCACTCCACCACGCCCATCGAGAAGATCCGCGAGGACATCGAGCGCGACAAGATCCTCACGGCCGAGGACGCCCTCGCGTACGGCCTGATCGACCAGATCATCTCCACCCGGAAGATGAACAACGCCGCCGTCCGCTGACCGGACCGGTATTGTCTACCGCCCCTTGGTGCGGTCCACGTCAAAGTGAACCGTGCCAAGGGGGGCCCTAACGGGGGGCCCGGCAAGGTACCGTCGGACATAAGGCAGCACCAGGAGCCGCTGGACAGCAAGGTGTCCAGTCGTCTCCCAGGCGAAGGGGAAGCACACCGTGGCACGCATCGGTGACGGCGGCGATCTGCTCAAGTGCTCGTTCTGCGGCAAGAGCCAGAAGCAGGTCAAGAAGCTCATCGCAGGCCCCGGTGTGTACATCTGCGACGAGTGCATCGATCTCTGCAACGAGATCATCGAGGAGGAGCTGGCCGAGACCAGCGAGGTGCGCTGGGAGGAACTGCCCAAGCCCCGGGAGATCTACGAGTTCCTGGAGGGCTATGTGGTGGGCCAGGAGGCGGCCAAGAAGGCGCTCTCCGTCGCGGTGTACAACCACTACAAGCGTGTCCAGGCCGGTGAGAACGGCGGCGCCGGCAGCCGCGAGGACGCCATCGAACTGGCCAAGTCCAACATCCTGTTGCTGGGCCCGACCGGCTCCGGCAAGACGCTCCTCGCACAGACCCTGGCCCGCATGCTGAACGTGCCGTTCGCGATCGCCGACGCGACCGCGCTGACGGAGGCCGGCTATGTCGGCGAGGACGTCGAGAACATCCTGCTGAAGCTGATCCAGGCGGCCGACTACGACGTCAAGAAGGCCGAGACGGGCATCATCTACATCGACGAGATCGACAAGGTCGCCCGTAAGAGCGAAAACCCGTCGATCACCCGCGACGTGAGCGGCGAGGGCGTACAGCAGGCCCTGCTGAAGATCCTCGAGGGCACCACGGCGTCGGTGCCCCCGCAGGGCGGCCGCAAGCACCCGCACCAGGAGTTCATCCAGATCGACACGACGAACGTGCTGTTCATCGTGGGCGGCGCCTTCGCCGGACTGGAGAAGATCATCGAGGCGCGGGCCGGCGCCAAGGGCATCGGCTTCGGCGCGACGATCCGCTCCAAGCGCGAGCTGGAGTCCAAGGACCAGTTCGAGGACGTCATGCCCGAGGACCTGGTCAAGTTCGGCATGATCCCCGAGTTCATCGGCCGGCTCCCCGTCATCACCAGCGTCCACAACCTGGACCGCGAGGCCCTGCTGAAGATCCTCGTCGAGCCGCGCAACGCCCTCGTCAAGCAGTACCAGCGTCTGTTCGAACTCGACGGCGTGGAGCTGGACTTCGAGCGCGAGGCCCTGGAGGCCATCGCCGACCAGGCCATCCTCCGCCAGACCGGCGCCCGCGGCCTGCGCGCCATCATGGAGGAAGTCCTCATGTCGGTGATGTACGAGGTGCCGTCCCGCAAGGACGTGGCCCGCGTCGTCATCACCGCCGACGTCGTCCACTCCAACGTCAACCCGACCCTCATCCCCCGCGACGCCCGCGGCCGGGGCCCGGGCGAGCAGAAGACGGCCTGACACCACAGAGCACGCGGAAGGGGCCCCGGTCGACCGACCGGGGCCCCTTCCGCGTGCTGCTGCCGGAGCGTCAGGAGGACTTGACGCGCACATCCTTGCGGAACTTCGCGCTCACGTCGGCCGCGCCCGACAGATCGGCCGGCTTGCCCGCCGCCATCGTGGCGTAGTCGACCGGCATCACGACGCCCAGCGTGCTGTGGTCACCCCAGATGCACACCGCCATGTGGATCTCCTTGGGCCCGGACGCGCCAGAAGAGTCCTCGTTGTTGACCTTGGCCTCCTGGCACTTCATCACCGCGTTGTCCAGAGCGCTCGGCTCGAACTTCTGCGGGCTGCCGACGAGCTCACCGTCGTCGTCCTTCGCCGACTTCTCCTTCATCTCGGCGAACATCGCGTCGACGACCGCCTCCGGGTCCTCGATCTCCCCGTACACGCCCATGAACTTGAGCGCCTTCATGGACAGCGGGTTGCTCTTGTCCCCGGACTGGTACGTGGCGTCCGCGTCCTGGGCGTTCTTCACACCGTGCTTCTCGGCGTCCTTCAGGTCCTCCTTGCTGAAGCCGCCGCTGTCGTCGGTGGCGCTCTTCTTGTACGACCCGTCCAGCACCCTCGTCGGCGTCGTCAGCTTGTGCGGGCCGTCGTCGGCGATGTCCGAGCCGCTGCTGCTGCCGCTGCCGTTGCCGCCGATGAGGAAGTACGCGCCCACCGCGATCGCCGCCACGACCGCCACCGCGCCGATGATCAGGCCCGTCTTCTTGCCGCCGCCGGCCGGCGCCGGGGGCTGCGGCACGCCGTACGGCTGCTGCGGGGGCACGCCCGGGGCCTGCTGCGGGTAGCCGTACGCCGGCTGCGGGGCCTGCGGCTGCTGCGGGTAGCCGTACGCCGGCTGCGGGGCCTGCGGCTGCTGGGGGTAGCCGTAGCCGGGCTGGGGCGCCTGCGGCTGCTGGCCGTAAGGACCCGGCTGACCGTACGGACCGGGCTGCTGGGGCTGCCCGCCGTACGGGCCCGGCTGGTTCTGACTCATTGCTGGGTTCCCCTCCAGATGCTTATGCGTACCTGACATCCTGAACCAGCCCCTGTCCCGGCACCGCACCGGGGGATCGACCGTTACAGAACAAACGCGTTTCGGGACACGGTCGTGACGCCTCTAAACTGACCCCCGTGACCGAGAACGCTCAGCAGCAGCCATCAGCGCCCACGACAGAACTGCCGACCCAGTACGCGCCGGCCGATGTAGAGGGGCCGCTGTACGAGCGCTGGGTAGAGCGGGGTTACTTCGAGGCGGACGAGAAGAGCGACAAGCCGCCGTACACCATCGTCATCCCGCCGCCGAACGTCACCGGCAGCCTCCACCTGGGCCACGCCTTCGAGCACACCCTCATCGACGCCCTCACCCGCCGCAAGCGGATGCAGGGCTACGAGACGCTGTGGCAGCCCGGCATGGACCACGCCGGCATCGCCACCCAGAACGTCGTCGAGCGCGAACTGGGCAAGGAGGGCAAGTCCCGCCACGACCTCGGCCGTGAGGCGTTCGTCGAGCGGGTCTGGCAGTGGAAGGCCGAGTCCGGCGGCCAGATCAGCGGCCAGATGCGCCGCCTCGGCGACGGCGTCGCCTGGTCCCGTGAGCGCTTCACCATGGACGAGGGCCTCTCCCAGGCCGTCCAGACCATCTTCAAGCGGCTCTACGACGACGAGCTGATCTACCGCGCCGAACGGATCATCAACTGGTGCCCGCGCTGTCTGACCGCCATCTCCGACATCGAGGTCGAGTACCAGGACGACGAGGGCGAGCTCGTCTCCATCCGCTACGGCGACGGTGACGACAGCATCGTCGTCGCCACCACCCGCGCCGAGACGATGCTCGGCGACACCGCCGTCGCCGTCCACCCCGAGGACGAGCGCTACAAGCACCTCGTCGGCCGCGAGATCGAGCTGCCGCTCACCGGCCGTCGTATCCCCGTCGTCGCCGACACGCACGTCGACCCTGAGTTCGGCACCGGCGCCGTCAAGGTCACCCCGGCGCACGACCCGAACGACTTCGAGATCGGCCAGCGCCACGGACTGCCCTCGCTCGCCGTCATGGACGAGCACGCGGTCATCACCGCGCACGGCCCCTTCCAGGGCCTGGACCGCCTGGAGGCCCGCTCCGCGCTCGTCGCCGCGCTGCGCGCCGAGGGCCGGATCGTCGCCGAGAAGCGGCCCTACGTCCACTCCGTCGGCCACTGCTCGCGCTGCAAGACCACCATCGAGCCGCGCCTGTCCATGCAGTGGTGGGTCAAGGTCGGCCCGCTCGCCAAGGCCGCCGGTGACGCGGTCCGCGAGGGCAAGGTCAAGATCCACCCGCAGGAGATGGAGAAGCGGTACTTCGACTGGGTCGACAACCTCCACGACTGGTGCATCTCGCGGCAGCTGTGGTGGGGCCACCGCATCCCCGTCTGGTACGGCCCGAACGGCGAGGTCGTCTGCGTCGGCCCCGACGAGGAGCCGCCGAGCGGCGAGGGCTGGCACCAGGACACCGACGTCCTCGACACCTGGTTCTCCTCCGGTCTGTGGCCCTTCTCCACGCTGGGCTGGCCCGAGCAGACCGAGTCGCTCGCGAAGTTCTACCCGAACTCCGTCCTGGTCACCGGCTACGACATCCTCTTCTTCTGGGTCGCCCGGATGATGATGTTCGGCCTGTACGCGATGGACGGCACCCCGCCGTTCCACACCATCGCCCTGCACGGCATGGTCCGCGACCAGTTCGGCAAGAAGATGTCGAAGTCCTTCGGCAACGCGGTCAACCCGCTGGACTGGATGGACAAGTACGGCTCCGACGCGCTCCGCTTCACCCTCGCGCGCGGCGCCAACCCCGGCGTCGACGTCCCGATCGGCGAGGACTGGGTCCAGGGCTCCCGCAACTTCGCCAACAAGATCTGGAACGCCACCCGCTTCGCCCTGATGAACGGCGCCACGGTGGAGGGCCCGCTGCCGCCCGCGGAGAAGCTGTCCGCGACCGACCGCTGGATCCTGTCCCGGCTGAACTCCGTCGTCGCCGAAGTCGACGCCTACTACGACGACTTCCAGTTCGCGAAGCTCTCCGACGCCCTGTTCCACTTCGCGTGGGACGAGGTGTTCGACTGGTACGTCGAGCTGTCCAAGACGACGTTCCAGGCGGGCGGCGAGGCCGCCGAGGTCTCCAAGCGCGTCCTCGGCGAGGTCCTCGACGTCACGCTGAAGCTGCTGCACCCCGTCGTCCCGTTCGTCACCGAGACGCTGTGGACCACCCTCACCGGCGGCGAGTCCGTCGTCATCGCCGACTGGCCGAAGGACTCCGGCTTCCGCGACGCCGACGCCGAACGGGAGATCGAGACGCTCCAGCAGGTCATCACCGAGGTCCGCCGCTTCCGCGCCGACCAGGGCCTCCAGCCGGGCCAGCGGGTCCCCGCCCGCCTCACCCTGGAGGGCTCGGCGCTGGCGCCGCACGAGGCGGCCGTCCGCCAGATGCTGCGCCTTCAGCCGGAGGGCGAGAACTTCACCGCCACCGCCACCCTGCCGGTCGCCGGTGTCGAGGTCGCCCTCGACCTGTCCGGCGCCATCGACGTGGCGGCGGAGCGCAAGCGGCTCGCGAAGGATCTGGCCGCCGCGGAGAAGGAGAAGGCCCAGGCCACCGCCAAGCTCGGCAACGAGGCCTTCCTCGCCAAGGCACCCGACCACGTCGTCGAGAAGATCCGCGGTCGCCTCGCCAAGGCGGAGGAGGACATCACCCGCATCCAGGCCCAGCTGGACCGCCTGCCCTCCGCCTGACCGGCACCGCCCGGACCCCGGCCCCGGCCGGACCACCGGCACCGCGCAGGCGCCGGACCCCGGCCCCGGCCGGAACACCGGCACCGCGCAGGCGGGCGCGCGACCGGCAGCCGCCGGCGAGCGGACGACCACCAGGAAGGCCCCCTGAGCCCCGCCCCAGGGGGCCTTCGCCCGTCTCTGTCGGTGTTGCTCCGTAGACTGGGCCCGTGAGCGAAAACCCCGGCAACGACCAGCCCGACCCCCTCGACTCCTTCGACGAGATCATCGAAGCGGAGACCACCCGCGACCCCGACCTCGCGGTCATCGAGGCCGGCAGCCGCACCCTGCGCACCCAGGGCGGCCCGCCCGAGGCCGACGTGCCCGGCCGCCCCGAGGACCCCGAGGTCGACAAGGCGCTGCGCGAGGTCGAGACCGAGCTGGCCACCCGCTGGGGCGAGACCAAGCTGGAGCCGTCCGTCTCCCGGATCTCCGCGCTCATGGACGTGCTGGGCGAGCCGCAGCGGTCGTACCCGTCGATCCACATCACCGGCACCAACGGCAAGACGTCCACCGCCCGCATGATCGAGGCGCTCCTCGGCGCGTTCGAGCTGCGCACCGGCCGCTACACCAGCCCGCACGTGCAGTCGATCACCGAGCGGATCAGCCTGGACGGCGCGCCGATCGCGGCGGAGCGGTTCGTCGAGACGTACCGCGACATCCAGCCGTACGTGGAGATGGTCGACACCGCGCAGGAGTACCGCCTGTCGTTCTTCGAGGTGCTGACCGGCATGGCGTACGCCGCCTTCGCCGACGCGCCCGTCGACGTGGCCGTCGTCGAGGTCGGCATGGGCGGCTCCTGGGACGCCACCAACGTCATCGACGGCGACGTCGCCGTGGTGACCCCCATCGACCTGGACCACACCGACCGGCTGGGGGAGACGCCCGCCGAGATCGCCGGGGAGAAGGCCGGCATCGTCAAGCGGGACGCGACCGTCATCCTGGCGCAGCAGCCGGTGGAGGCCGCCCAGGTCCTGCTGAAGAAGGCCGTCGAGGTCGATGCCACCGTGGCCCGCGAGGGTCTGGAGTTCGGTGTCGTCTCCCGGCAGGTCGCCGTAGGCGGGCAGCTGCTCACCCTGCGCGGCCTGGGCGGCGAGTACACCGAGGTGTATCTGCCGCTGCACGGCGCCCACCAGGCACACAACGCGGCGGTGGCGCTCGCCGCCGTCGAGGCGTTCTTCGGCGTGGGCGCCCAGCGCGCGGAGCCCCTGGACATCGACACCGTCCGCAAGGCGTTCGCCGCGGTGTCCTCGCCGGGCCGGCTGGAGGTCGTACGCCGCTCGCCGACCGTCGTGCTGGACGCCGCGCACAACCCGGCCGGCGCGCGGGTCACGGCCGAGGCGATCGGGGAGGCGTTCCAGTTCAGCCGGCTCATCGGGGTCGTCGGCGCGAGCGGCGACAAGAACGTGCGCGGGCTGCTGGAGGCGTTCGAGCCGGTCTTCGCGGAGGTCGTGATCACGCAGAACTCCAGTCACCGCGCCATGGACGCGGACGAGCTGGCCGCGATCGCCGTGGAGGTGTTCGGCGAGGACCGCGTCCAGGTCGAGCCACGGCTGCCGGACGCCCTGGAGGCCGCCATCACCCTCGCCGAGGAGGAGGGCGAGTTCGCCGGCGGCGGCGTCCTCGTCACCGGCTCCGTCATCACGGTGGGCGAGGCCCGCCTGCTGCTCAAGAAGGGCTGAGGTCACCCGTGCGTACGCTCTGCTCCTCGACGCTGATCGGCGAGTTCTTCCTCATCGGGTTCGCCGGGCTCGTCGCGATGAAGGATCCCGACCTGTCCACGTCCACGGTGTGGACGGTCAGCGGCATCGCGATGCTGCTGTGCGTGCTGCTGTGCGGGTTCGTCACCCGGCCCGGCGGCATCGCGCTCGGCTGGGCGTTGCAGATCGCGCTGATCGCCTCCGGGATCTTCGTACCGCTGATGTTCTTCATGGGCGCGGTGTTCGCCGCCCTGTGGTGGGCGTCGGTCCACTTCGGGCGGAAGGTCGACGAGGCGAAGGCGAGATTCGCGGCGCAGGGCGGTACCGCGCCGGGCGCGGGCCCCTCTACACCTGACGCTGTGTGACAGCCATCCCGACACGCCCTGTAACCTTCGTCCCACCGCACACCGGCAGTGAGTAAGGAGTCCTCCCGTGACCCAGCGCACCCTCGTCCTCCTCAAGCCCGACGCCGTCCGTCGTGGCCTGACCGGCGAGATCATCAGCCGTATCGAGCGCAAGGCCGGCTGGCAGATCACCGCGCTGGAGCTGCGGACGCTGGACCAGGAGACGCTGGAGCAGCACTACGGCGAGCACAAGGGCAAGCCTTTCTACGAGCCGCTGGTGGAGTTCATGTCCTCCGGCCCCGTCGTCGCCATGATCGTCGAGGGTGAGCGGGTCGTCGAGGGCGTGCGCCAGCTGGCCGGCCCGACCGACCCGATCGCCGCCGCGCCCGGCTCGATCCGCGGCGACTACGGCGTGATCGTCCGGGAGAACCTGATCCATGCCTCCGACTCCGAGGAGTCCGCCGAGCGCGAGGTGAAGATCTTCTTCCCGGGCCGCGCCTGAAACGCCGACGCAAAGGTTCGGGGAATTTTTTTCTGAGGGACTGTCACCTCGTCCCGAGCCCGAGCACCGGGACGGCCGTACGTTTTCGGCCGTCCCGTCGGCATATGCGGTGCCGATCGGGGGAACGCGTGCCCCCGTTGGCTCGTCTCCAAAGGCGAGGGCCCGCGTCATCTGCTGACAATGGCGGAGACCCTCGCGCAGTGTTCGCGCAAGCGCCACTACGATGGAAGCCTGCACGTCACAGCACCCACCTCGCCGACCTGAAAAGCCCTCACAGCTCGCGGGAAGGCCAGACGAATCCTGATGGGGAACTCAATGTCGTTCATCGGCCGTGACATGGCTGTCGACCTCGGGACCGCCAACACGCTGGTGTACGTCAGGGGTCGCGGGATCGTACTCAACGAGCCGTCCGTCGTCGCGATCAACACCAACACCGGTGGCATCCTCGCGGTCGGCGCCGAAGCGAAGAAGATGATCGGCCGCACGCCGGGCAACATCGTCGCCGTGCGTCCGCTGAAGGACGGCGTGATCGCCGACTTCGAGATCACCGAGCGGATGCTCCGCTACTTCATCCTGAAGATCCACAAGCGGCGGTATCTCGCCCGGCCGCGTGTCGTCGTGTGCGTGCCCTCCGGGATCACCGGGGTGGAGCGCCGTGCCGTCATCGAGGCGTCGACCCAGGCCGGCGCCCGCCAGGTGCACATCATCGAGGAGCCCATGGCCGCGGCCATCGGCTCCGGCCTGCCGGTCCACGAGGCCACGGGCAACATGGTGGTCGACATCGGCGGCGGCACCACGGAGGTCGCGGTCATCTCCCTCGGCGGCATCGTCACCGCCCAGTCCATCCGCGTCGCGGGCGACGAGCTGGACAACGCGATCATCCAGCACGTGAAGAAGGAGTACTCGCTCCTGCTGGGTGAGCGGACGGCCGAACAGATCAAGATCACGATCGGTTCGGCGTACGACCTCGACACCGACGAGCACACCGAAATCCGCGGCCGGGACCTCGTCTCCGGGCTGCCCAAAACGGTCGTCATCTCCGCGGCGGAGGTCCGCAAGGCGATCGAGGAGCCGGTCAACGCGATCGTCGACGCGGTGAAGACGACGCTGGACAAGTGCCCGCCGGAGCTGTCCGGCGACATCATGGACCGCGGAATCGTTCTGACCGGCGGCGGCGCCCTGCTGCGCGGGCTGGACGAGCGGCTGCGGCGTGAGACCGGCATGCCGATCCACATCGCGGAGGACCCGCTGGACAGCGTGGCGCTCGGCTCCGGCAAGTGCGTCGAGGAGTTCGAGGCGCTGCAGCAGGTGCTGGACGCCGCGCCGCGCAGATGAAGTAACTCTTCGGTTCCGCCGTACGAGATGATCTCCTCTCGTGCGGCGGAACGTCGATATAGAGGCATAAGCTCCCCAAGCGAGGCCCCTGGGGGACTGTCCTGGGGTCGTCGCATTCCTTGACCCGAATTCCAATGAGGAAGGGCACGGCCGCCGCACGTGAGGGACACACGAGAGAGCCGGCTGCTGCTGGTGCTGCTGATCGCCATCGCGTTCGCGCTGATCACGGTGGACATCCGCGGCGGTGAGGACTCGCCGGTCGACGGTGCCCGCAGGGCCGCGGCGACGGTCTTCGGCCCGATCGAGAACGGCGTGTCCTCGGCGGTGAACCCGGTCGGCAACGCCATCTCCGCGGTCCGTGACTCCGGTGAGCGGCACGACCGGCTCGCCCAGCTGGAGAAGGAGAACGCGGCTCTCAAGGCGAAGCTCGGCAGCGACGACCGCAACCGCAGCCGCCTCAACCAGCTCGACAAGATGCTGAAGGTCGCCGGGGCCGGGCAGTACGGCATCAAGGGCGCGGAGGTCATCGCCATAGGGGCGGCGCAGGGCTTCTCCTGGACGATCACCATCGACATCGGCGCCGACGACGGCATCACCCGTGACATGACCGTCCTCAACGGCGACGGGCTCGTCGGCCGTGTCACCACCGTCGGCCCGAACACCTCCACGGTGCTGCTGGCCAACGACCCCGACTTCACCGTCGGCACCCGTATGGAGGGCAGCGACGAGCTGGGCTTCGCCTCCGGGCAGGGCGACCGGCCGCTGCGGGTGGAGCTGCTGAACGGCAAGGCCGAGGTGAAGAAGGGCGACCGGCTGGTCACCTTCGGCTCGCAGGCCGACAAGCCGTTCGTGCCGGGCGTCCCCGTCGGTGTCGTCTCCCGTGTCGACCCGTCCGGCGGCGGCCTGACCCGCACCCTGTACGTCACGCCGTACGTGTCCTTCACCAAGCTCGACATCGTCGGTGTCGTCGTCGAGGCGCCGAAGAAGGACCCGCGCGACACCGTGCTCCCCGCCAAGCCGAAGCCGACCCCCACCCCGACGGTCACCGTCACCGTGACACCGGGCGCCACCGCGCCGGGCGACGGGCAGCAGGACGGCGTCACCGCCGACGGACAGCAGGGACGCAACGACCCGTCCGTGCAGGGCGTGCAGCCCGGCGCGACCCAGCCGCCCATCGGTGGCGACCAGCAGCAAGACGGCCAGCAAGAGCTGCAGTAGGAGCTGACTACTTCCATGCGTGTCAACCGGATCCTGCTCTCCACGGCCCTGGTCGTCGTCGCCCTCGTGGTGCAGGTGAGCGTCCTCGCCCGCCTGCACCTGCCCGGCGCCGTGCCCGACCTGCTGCTGCTCACCGTCCTCGGCCTCGCCATGGTGTACGGCCATGTCGGCGGCGCCCTGATCGGGTTCGGCGCCGGACTCCTCGCCGACCTCGCCCCGCCCGCCGACCACGCGGCCGGGCGGTACGCGCTCGTGCTGTGCGTCATCGGCTATGCCGCCGGGCTGATCAAACCCGAGACCGGGCAGGTCAAATCGGCCACCGGGCCCATGATCACCGTGGTGGCGGCGGCCATCGGGTCCACGCTGCTGTACGCCGGGGTGGGCGCCCTCGTCGGCGACACCGCCGCCCGCCACGTCGGGCTGCCCGGCCTGCTGTTCACGGCCGCCCTGTACGACCTGCTGCTGGCGCCGTTCGTCGTCCCCGGCATCATGGCGCTGGCCCGCCGCGCGGAGAACGACCCGCTCGCCGAGACCAACTCCTCCGGCAAGAGCGCGGACATCTCCTCCGGCTGGGTGTCCGGCGGCACCGGTCTGAAGATCGGCGGGCAGCGCGGCGGACTGCGGGTGAAGGCGGCCCGCGCCCGCACCGCACGGGCCGGGCGCATCAAGGGAGTGAAGCGGCTGTGAGCGGGGTCGGCCACGGCGCGGGGTGCGTGGGGGAGTCCACCGGGGGAGCGGCAGGGAGCACGGCGGTGACAACCGGTGCGGAGGCCGCCGGGAGAACCGCCGGGAAGTACGCCCGGAAGTTCGCCCGGAAGTTCACCGGGACGGGTGAACGGGCGTGGAACCGGGCGGACGGAGTCGCACGTTCATCGCTCGGACGCACGCGGCACCGCCGTCCCCGCAGGCTCGCGGGGCTCTCGCACCGCACACCGTCCGCATCCCGGCCGCCGTCCGTGACACGGCCCGTATCGCCGTCCGTTTCGCCGTCCGCGCACTGAAAGGGGGAGGCAGCCGCAGTGACCAACATTCCGGAGACCGGCCGGACGCCACGCGTCCAGATCCGGCTCGTCGTCATCCAGATCCTCGTCCTCTCCCTGCTCGGCACCCTCGGCGGGCGCCTGTGGTACCTCCAGATCCGTGAGGGCGCCGAATACGCCAAGCAGGCCTCCGGCAACCACGTCCAGCAGGTCGTCCAGCCCGCGGTGCGCGGTTCGATCCTGGACGCCCGGGGCGTGCCCCTCGCGGACAACGAGACCCGGCTGGTGGTCTCCGCCTCCCGGACGGAGCTGCTGAAGCAGAAGGACGACGGCAAGGCGGTCCTCACCAAGCTCGCGGGCGTCCTCGGCATGGACCCGCAGGAGGTCATGCTGAAGGTCAGGCTGTGCGACGCGAAGACCCCCCAGCCCTGCTGGAACGGCTCGCCCTATCAGCCGATCCCCATCACCGACGAGGCCACCCCGAAGCAGGCCCTGCAGATCCGCGAGCGCTCCGAGGACTTCCCCGGCATCACCGCCGAGCCGGAGGCCGTGCGCCGCTACGCGAGCCCCGGCAAGTCCAACACCGCTCAGGTGCTCGGCTACCTGTCGCCGGTCACCGACGAGGAGATCCAGCAGGCCAAGGACTCCGACTCGCCGTATCTGCGCTCCGACCAGGTCGGCCGCTCCGGCCTGGAGCGGCAGTACGACAAGGTGCTGCGCGGCAAGGCCGGCGTGACCCGGTACGAGGTGGACAACCTCGGCCGTGTCATCGGCCAGGCCAAGGCCGACCCGGCCCAGCCCGGCGCCAACCTGGTCACCAGCATCGACGCCCGCGTGCAGCGCGTCGCGGAGTACGAGCTGGACCAGGCGATGAAGGAGGCCCGCCGGCAGTTCGACAAGATCACCGGCAGCTACTACAAGGCCGACTCGGGCGCCGTCGTCGTCATGGAGGCGAAGACCGGCCGGATCGTCGCGATGGCCTCCGCCCCGACCTACGACCCGAACGTGTGGGTGGGCGGCATCTCCTCCAAGGACTACGCCAAGCTCACCGGCAAGGACTCGAACTACCCGCTGCTCAACAGGGCCATACAGGGTCAGGCGGCGCCCGGTTCGACGTTCAAGGTGGTCTCCACGGCCGCCGCGGTGGAAGCCGGGTACGACTTCGACGGCCGCTACCCCTGCACCAGCTCGTACTCCGTCGGCGGCCAGGTCTTCAACAACTTCGAGGGCGAGAACTTCGGGCCGATCTCCCTGGGCCGCGCCCTGGAGGTCTCCTGCGACACCGTCTTCTACGGCCTCGCGCACAACGAGTGGAAGAAGGACGGCGGCATCAACCCGAAGAAGGGCCAGCCCAAGGACTACTTCTTCAAGGCCGCCCACCAGTTCGGCCTCGGCAAGGAGACCGGCGTCGACCTGCCCAACGAGGTCACCGGCCGCGTCCCGGACCGCGCCTGGAAGCAGTCCTTCTGGGAGGCCAACAAGGACTACTGGTGCAAGACCGGCAAGAAGGACGGCGACTACGTCGAGAAGATCGCCTACGAGAACTGCCTCGAAGGCAACAAGATGCGCGCCGGTGACGAGATCAACTACTCCATCGGCCAGGGCGACACCCTCGTCACGCCGATCCAGGAGGCCGTGATCTACGGTGCCCTCGCCAACGGCGGCACGATGCATGCGCCGACCATCGGCAAGGCGATCATCAGCGCCGACGGCAAGACCGTCACCGAGATCAAACCGAAGGTCACCGGCAAGCTGCCGATCAGCCAGGCCACCCTCAAGGGCATGGACGAGGCCCTGGCCGGTGTGGTCACCCGCGGTACGGCCGCGTGGAAGTTCGGCGGCTGGCCGCAGGACAAGATCGAACTGCACGCCAAGACCGGTACGGCGGAGGTCTACGGCAAGCAGACCACGTCCTGGCTCGCCACGTACTCGAAGGACTACACGGTGATCATGACGATCGCCCAGGCCGGTACGGGTTCGGGCGCCTCCGGTGAGGCGGTGCGCAACATCTACAGCGCGCTGTACGGCGTGCAGCCCGACGGGAGCATCGACAACAAGAAGGCGCTGCTGCCGCAGCCCCAGAAGGGTCTGCCCAAGGTCCGCACGGACGGCACGGTCGCCTCCCCGAAGATCTCCAAGGACCCCGCCAAGGACCTGCGGGACATGCAGAAAGCGGCCGAGGAGGGCACGAGCACCTCGCAGGACGGCACTCTGCCCGGCGCCACCACACCCACGTCCACCGCGGGCAACCGTGACACCCGCAGGCGCCAGCGCCGGCGCGGAGGCCGCAGGAGGCTGACATGACCGGAGCCAACAGCTTCTCCGTCTCCGGGTACGGGCCGGAGCGCGGGGGCTGGACGCGGATCTTCGCCCGCGACTCCGTCGCCCGCCGCCTCGACTGGCCGATGCTGCTCGCGGCGCTCGCGCTGTCGTTCATCGGCTCGCTGCTGGTGTACTCCGCGACCCGCAACCGCACCGAGATCAACCAGGGCGACCCGTACTTCTTCCTCATCCGGCATGTGATGAACACCGGCATCGGGCTCGCCCTGATGATCGGCACGGTCTGGCTCGGCCACCGCACCCTGCGCAACGCCGTGCCGTTCCTGTACGGCATCTCGGTGCTGCTGATCCTGCTGGTGCTGACCCCGCTCGGCTCGACCGTCAACGGCGCCCACTCCTGGATCGTGCTCGGTGGCGGTTTCTCCCTCCAGCCGTCCGAGTTCGTGAAGGTCACGATCATCCTCGGGATGGCGATGCTGCTGGCGGCCAGAGTGGACGCGGGCGACAAGCCGTACCCCGACCACCGCACGGTGCTCCAGGCGCTGGGCCTTGCCGCCGTACCGATGCTGATCGTGATGCTCATGCCCGACCTCGGGTCGGTCATGGTGATGGTCATCATCGTGCTGGGCGTGCTGCTCGCCTCCGGCGCCTCCAACCGTTGGGTGCTCGGCCTGATCGGCGCCGGCGTCCTCGGCGCCGTCGCCGTGTGGCAGCTGCACATCCTCGACGACTACCAGATCAACCGGTTCGCCGCGTTCGCCAACCCGGACCTGGACCCGGCGGGCGTCGGCTACAACACCAACCAGGCCCGCATCGCCATCGGCTCCGGCGGCCTGACCGGCGCGGGCCTCTTCCACGGCTCGCAGACCACCGGCCAGTTCGTCCCCGAGCAGCAGACCGACTTCGTCTTCACCGTCGCCGGTGAGGAACTGGGCTTCGTCGGCGGCGGCCTGATCATCGTGCTGCTCGGCGTGGTCATGTGGCGGGCCTGCCGCATCGCCCGGGAAACCACCGAGCTGTACGGCACGATCGTCGCCGCGGGCATCGTCGCCTGGTTCGCCTTCCAGTCCTTCGAGAACATCGGCATGACCCTCGGCATCATGCCCGTCACCGGTCTGCCGCTGCCGTTCGTCTCCTACGGAGGCTCCTCGATGTTCGCGGTATGGGTCGCCGTGGGCCTGCTCCAGTCGATCAGGGTGCAACGGCCCATGTCCGCCTAGGACATCCGCCCGGACACCACGCCCGCTCGCTGGTGGCGGCCGTACGGCTGCCACTAGATTTCGTACATGGCGGACACGAAACGGGAGATCGAGCGCAAGTACGAATCCGAAGGCGCGGGGCTTCCCGACCTGACCGGCGTCGCCGAAGTCGCGACCGTCCTCGACCGAGGCACCGCCGAACTGGACGCCACCTACTACGACACCGCCGACCTGCGCCTCGCCGCCTCCTCCGTCACCCTGCGCCGCCGCACCGGCGGCTCCGACGCCGGCTGGCACCTGAAGTTCCCCGTCGCCCCCGGCGTCCGCGACGAGATCCGCGCCCCCCTCAGCGACGACGTGCCCGCCGAACTCGCCGCCCTGGTCCGCTCCCGCGTCCGCCACGCCCCCCTGCTGCCCCAGGTCCGGCTGCGCTCCCGCCGCGACGTCCGCCACCTCCTCGACGCCGACGGACGGCTCCTCGCCGAGGCGAGCGAGGACACCGTGCACGCCGAACGGCTCACCGGCGACCACCGCCGCGCCCACTGGACCGAGATCGAGATCGAACTCGCCGACGACGGCGACCCCGCCTTCCTCGACCGGCTGGAGAAGCGGCTGCGCAAGGCCGGCCTCCACCCGTCCGGCTCCGCCTCGAAACTCGCCCGCGCCCTCGAAGAGATCACCCCCGGCAAGGACCCCCGACGGCACGCCGAGCCCCGCCCGCCGGTCACCGCGGGCGACCACGTGCTGGCGTACGTCCGCGCCCAGCGGAACACCCTCGTCGAACTCGACCCGGCCGTACGGCGCGATGTCGAGGACTCCGTGCACGGCATGCGCGTCGCCACCCGCAGACTGCGCGCCGCGTTCCGCGCGTACCGCAAGGTCCTCGACCGCACCGTCACCGACCCGATCGGCGCGGAACTGAAATGGCTCGCGGAGGAACTCGGCGCCGGCCGCGACCAGGAAGTCCTCGCCGCCCACCTCACCACCGCCCTCGACGACCTGCCGCCCGCCCTGGTCACCGGCCCGCTCCGCGACCGCCTGCACACCTGGTCGGCGGTACGCCACGAGGCGGCCCGCCGAAGACTGACCGACGCCCTCGACAGCGAACGCCACCTCGCCCTCCTCGACGCCCTGGACACGCTGCTCGCGGACCCGCCGCTGCGCCCCGCCGGCACACGCGCACCGAAGAAGGTCCTCACCAAGGCCGTACGCAAGGAACTCACCCGGCTCACCACGCTCGTCGACCACGCCCTCGACCTGCCGCCGGGCCCCGAACGCGACCTCGCGCTGCACGAGGCCCGCAAAGCGGCCAAACGCACCCGCTACGCAGCCGAAGCCGCCGCCCCCGCCCTCGGCAAACGCACCGAGAGACTCATCGGCTCGGTGAAGGCCGTACAGACCCTGCTCGGCGACCACCACGACAGCGTCATGGCCCGCGCCGCCCTCCACGACCTCGCCGAGAGGGCCCGCGCCGCGGGCGAGGACACATTCACGTACGGGCTGCTGTACGGCAGGGAGGAACGCCGGGCGGAGCGCGCCGAGCGGGAGCTGCCCGGCCTGTGGGCGCCGGTGGTGCGCGACACGGCCCTGTGACGTACACGGGGCCGCCCCGGCGTGCCGCGGCCGTCCCGCCGGACGTACGGAGCGCTGCCCCGACCGGGTTAGGCTAGATGGTCACCCCTGTCAGCACACGAAGGTTCGTCGAGATGCCTGCCGAAACGCCTGCGGCCGCCGAGTCTGTGTTTCCGCAGCTCGAAGCTCTGCTCCCGCATGTGCAGAAGCCGATCCAGTACGTCGGCGGAGAGCTCAACTCCACGGTCAAGCCGTGGGACGCCTGCGACGTCCGCTGGGCGCTGATGTACCCGGACGCGTACGAGGTCGGGCTGCCCAACCAGGGCGTGATGATCCTCTACGAGGTGCTCAACGAGCAGGAGGGCGTCCTCGCCGAGCGCACCTACAGCGTGTGGCCGGACCTCGAGGCGCTGATGCGCGAGCACGGCGTCCCCCAGTTCACCGTCGACAGCCACCGCCCGGTGAAGGCCTTCGACGTGCTCGGCCTCAGCTTCTCCACCGAGCTGGGCTACACCAACATGCTCACCGCCCTGGACCTCGCCGGCATCCCGCTGGAGGCGAAGGACCGCGGCCTGGACGACCCGATCGTCCTCGCGGGCGGGCACGCCGCGTTCAACCCGGAGCCGATCGCCGAGTTCATCGACGCGGCCGTCATCGGCGACGGCGAGCAGGCCGTCCTCGACATCACGAGGATCATCCGCGAGTGGAAGGCGGAGGGCCGCCCCGGAGGCCGCGAGGAGCTGCTGCTGCGCCTGGCGAAGACCGGCGGGGTGTACGTGCCGGGCTTCTACGACGTCGAGTACCTGCCCGACGGCCGTATCGCCCGTGTCGTACCGAACCGCAGCGGTGTGCCGTGGCGGGTCAGCAAACACACGGTGATGGACCTCGACGAGTGGCCCTACCCCAAGCAGCCGCTGGTCCCGCTCGCCGAGACCGTGCACGAGCGCATGTCGGTGGAGATCTTCCGCGGCTGCACCCGAGGCTGCCGCTTCTGCCAGGCCGGCATGATCACCCGCCCGGTGCGTGAGCGGTCCATCACCGGTATCGGCGAGATGGTCGAGAAGGGCCTGAAGGCGACCGGCTTCGAAGAGGTCGGCCTGCTGTCGCTGTCCTCCGCGGACCACAGCGAGATCGGCGACATCGCCAAGGGCCTCGCCGACCGCTACGAGGACGACAAGATCGGCCTGTCGCTGCCGTCCACCCGCGTGGACGCCTTCAACGTGGACCTCGCGAACGAGCTGACCCGCAACGGCCGCCGCTCCGGCCTGACCTTCGCCCCCGAGGGCGGCTCCGAGCGCATGCGCAAGGTCATCAACAAGATGGTCTCGGAGGACGACCTCATCCGGACCGTCGCCACGGCCTACGGCAACGGCTGGCGGCAGGTGAAGCTGTACTTCATGTGCGGTCTGCCCACCGAGACCGACGAGGACGTGCTCCAGATCGCCGACATGGCGACCCGCGTCATCCAGAAGGGCCGCGAGGTCTCCGGCTCCAACGACATCCGCTGCACGGTCTCCATCGGCGGTTTCGTGCCCAAGCCGCACACCCCGTTCCAGTGGGCGCCGCAGCTTTCCGCGGAGGAGACCGACGAGCGCCTCGCCAAGCTCCGCGACAAGATCCGCGGCGACAAGAAGTACGGCCGCTCCATCGGCTTCCGCTACCACGACGGCAAGCCCGGCATCGTCGAGGGCCTGCTGTCCCGCGGCGACCGCCGCGTCGGCGCCGCCATCCGCGCGGTGTACGAGGACGGAGGCCGCTTCGACGGCTGGCGCGAACACTTCTCCTACGACCGCTGGATGAACTGCGCCGAGAAGGCCCTCGCCCCGTACGGCGTGGACGTCGACTGGTACACCACCCGCGAGCGCACCTACGAGGAGGTCCTGCCCTGGGACCACCTCGACTCGGGCCTCGACAAGGACTGGCTGTGGGAGGACTGGCAGGACGCCCTCGACGAGACCGAGGTCGAGGACTGCCGCTGGACCCCGTGCTTCGACTGCGGCGTCTGCCCCGCGATGGACACCCACATCCAGATCGGCCCCACGGGCAAGAAACTCCTGCCGCTGACGGTCAAGAATCCCTCATGACCAGCGGCGATGCAGCCCGGCAGGTGGCTGAGCCACTCGCCGGTCCGACCGTGTAGGAGCGCGCCGAGATGCTTCGTACGCTCGGCGCGAGGAGGCGCGAGCAAGCGCCCCGTGCCGTGCGGCGTACGCCGCTGTTCGCGCCCCGAAGAGCCGAGAGCATCGCGTCTTCGGTCGAGTGGGTGTGATCGATGAGAGGCGTTCGGACAGCGACAGTCCGGCGCCTCTCACTCGTTGCGGGGTGCGGTTCTCGCGCGGGTGAACGACTTTCCTGTTCCGGAAAGCCAGGGATCTTGACCCCGCTGCCCGCCGGTCGGAAGCATCGATCGGGACACTGACTGTCGACGTGAGGGGAAGCCGTGGGCGCACCGCTGCGGAAGCTGTCGGGAGACCCGGACTGCAAGAACGGCACGTGCCCGACGCTCTGGGGTACGGACGACGGCAAGAACTACGTGGTGCAGGGTTACGTGATCACGGACCCTGAGCGGCTGGCGCAGCTCGACCTGCCCGAGGGGGAGACGGCCGTCATGATCCCGGCCGCAGTCCTTGAGGAGTACTTCCGTGCTCGCGGGTGAGGAGTTCGGTCGTCTCTTCGAGACCTTCGAGCGCACGGCCTTCCGGCTGGAAACGCTCGCTGTCTACGACGTTGACGAAGAGCGCGAAGAGATCGCGCGGTTCCTCGCGGGTGAGGACATGGGGCCGGACTGGGACGACAACCCGTGGGTGCGCTCGATGACGGACAAGGGCAAGAGCGTGGCGCGTGTGCACGTCCTGCGTTCCCCGCTCACGGACTACCTCCGGTACGAGCTGGCCGCATACCCCGGCAACGTCAAGGCAGGCGAGTCCATCGGGATCATCGATCTCGCCGAACAGGAAGTGACGGGCCTGCCCGATCACGACTTCTGGCTCTTCGACGACCGCGACGTGTACCGGATGCACTACACCCCCGAAGGCAAGTTCGTCGGCGGTGAGCTGTTGCCCGCTGACCGACTCGTGGAGTACCAGGGCTACCGCGACGTGGCGCTCACCCACGCCGTGCCGTTCGCGTCCTATTGGGAGCGGCACCACTGACCACGGACTCGATCGGGAAAGCCCTGCGGGCGCTGCGGGAGGCATCGGGACTGACCGGTGACGCGGTGGCCCGCAGGACTTCCATGTCTGCGGGAAAGCTCTCGAAGATCGAGAACGGCAGGACTCTGCCTACGGTCCAAGACGTCGACCTGATCCTTACAGCACTCGATGTCTCGTCCGACGCGAAGGAACAGTTCCTCGCGACCGCCCGGGCTGAGGCCACGGAGGCCACAGCGTGGCGCCTGCTGCGCCGCATGGGACCGTGGAAGCATCAGAACACCATCAAGGCCATCGAGAGCAGCACAGCCCTGCTCAGGCTGTTTCAGGGACAGCTCATCCCCGGACTCCTCCAGACTCCGGAGTACGCCACAGCGGTTTTCTCCTTGCCGCCCGTGCTGCCGGAGGAGACCAGGGCTCGAACAGTGGCTGCCAGGCTGGAGCGGCAGGCGACGCTTTACGAAGACGGCCGCTCGTTCCACTTCGTCATCTGCGAGCACGTCCTGCGGTGGCTGGTCTGCGAGCCGGCCGTCATGGCTACCCAACTCGACCGGGTCGTGTCCCTGTCCCGGCTCCCCAACGTGAGCATCGGCGTCGTGCCGCTGACCGGCCGGATGCCTGATTTCCCCATGACGTGCTTCAGCATCCACGATGACCGGCTCGTGATCGTGGAGACGTTCCACTCGGAGATCACCACGCGCGAGCCCAGGGACGTACAGACGTACGTCGAGACCTTCGAACGCTTCGCCGCTGTGGCGCTCTACGGCGACGACATGCGCGCACGTGTCGAGAGCATCCGAGACGAGTTCTTGCCTCAACAGGAAAGGGGGTAGGGACACATGGCCAGAGCGCCAAGGATGGATCGCATGACATCCGAGCCGGGAGGTTGCGCATGATGGCACCCAGACAGCAGGGCTCCACGCTCTCGCCCTTGCAGCGGGAGCCTGCGCCCGTGCCCGGCTGTTCGGAGTGTCTTCGGCTGGCCAATCGTCGGCAGAACGCCCGGTCCGAGTCGGACCACAGCGCGGTGACGGACGCGAACGTGTACCTGCGTCGGCACCTGAAAGCGCAGCACGGGGAGGGTTGAGCGATGGCCACGCGCTCCGTGCTGCGGCATGTGAGACACCGGATCACGCAGCACCCGGACACGGACGTGACGTTCGAGGCGGAGTGTCTGTGGTGTGAGTGGAAGGCGACGCCTTCGACGGACGGCGCGGCGGTCGACGTGGAGTGCATGAGTCACACCGGCCGGAGTGGGCACAAGGGCTTCCGGCGTATCTGCACGTCGTTCGCGATGGTGGTCCGGGACGAGTGACCGGCACCCCCTCCAAGGCGCCCCTGTGCTGGCCCCTGTCGGCTTCCCCCGTGGTCGACAGGGGCCGTCCCCTCCGAACTCCTGTACGCGCTCCACAGGGGCGCAGGAAGGCTTGTGATGCGACGGCTGAGGGTGTTGG
This sequence comes from Streptomyces sp. XM83C, assembly GCF_023072675.1. GTDB lineage: Bacteria > Actinomycetota > Actinomycetes > Streptomycetales > Streptomycetaceae > Streptomyces > Streptomyces thermocoprophilus. The sequence goes on along the minus strand of NZ_JALLGL010000055.1, from coordinate 2,962 downwards.
TCCCGGTGCTCGCCGAGCACCCCAGCGGGCCGCGTGTCCTGATGGTGAGGGACTTGGTCACCGGGGAGTGGTGCTTGCCTGGTACCGAGGCACCCGAGGGTGCGGCCCTCTCGGAGGTAGGGGCGCGGGCACTGGAGCGGTCGCCGCCGAGCTGTACTGCCCGCCTCTCGTCCCCGGCGGCTCACTGGCCCGGTTCCGGGCGATGACCTGGCGGCGGATGCGGCCCGCGCTGGAGGCCACCGGCCGCGTGGACGCCGGTGTCGTCGACGAGGCGCTCGCCTGTCTGTCCTCGCCGCGGCTCGCCGAGGTCGCCCCCGGCATGTTGCAGGCCTGGGGCCGTCGCCGTAGCGGCAGCCCCTCGTGACGGCATCGCAACACAGCGGACGGATCCACGGCCGGCGTCGGCCGCGTCGTGAAAGGCATGGAACCGCGCAAGTCCCTGCCCCCGGCCGAGCAGCCCGAAGGCTGCCTGGTCGCCGCTGTCCGGCTGCCCGTGAGGATCGTCGTGCTCGTCCTCGTCGTACCGGTGCGGATGGTGTGGGACGCGCTCGTCGCGGGCGGGCGGGTGCTCCGGGACACCGTGCTGCGGCCCGCCCGGCGGGCGGCGCAATGGGTGGCGCGCGCCGTGTTCGTGTGGCCGTTCGTGGGGCTGTGGCGGTATGTGCTGGTGCCGTCGGGCCGGGGCCTCGCCCGGCTCGGGCATGTGCTGCTGGTCGTGCCGGCGGTGTGGCTGTACGCGCGGGTGCTGACCCCGGTCGGGCGGGCGCTGGTGTGGCTGGCGTGGGCGGTGTTCGTGTGGCCCTTCGTGTCGCTGTGGCGGTACGTCCTCGTGCCCACGGGCAAGGCCCTCGTGCGGCTCGGGCACGTGCTGCTCGTCGTGCCCGCCGTGTGGCTGTACCGCGACGTCCTCACCCCCGTGGGGCATGCCCTGCGGTGGCTGCTGCTGGGCATCGGCCGCGGACTCGCCGCCCTCGGCACCTGGACGTACGCGGCCGTCGCCCGGCTCGTGCGGTACCTGATCGTCGTGCCGGCACTGTGGCTGTACACCTGGGTGCTCGCACCCACAGGGCGGGCGCTGCTGTGGTGCGCGCGCGCAGCGGCCCTGGTCGTCGAGGCGGTCGTCGCCGGGATCGGTGCCGCCCTGTACCGGACCGGCCGGGTGCTGTTCGTGCTGCCCGCGCTCGCGGTCTGGCGGTACGTCCTGGTGCCCGTGGGACGGTTCGTCGCCGTCGTCGCACGGGAGATCGGCGACGCCCTCGGACACGCCTGGCGTATCGCAGGGTACGTCTCGCAGGCCGTCGGACGGTTCCTCGGCACACTCTTCCGGTGGATCTTCGTCGAACCGGTCCGCTGGGTGTACCGCAGCGTCCTCACCCCCGTCGGTCACGCCGTGCGCGACGCCGTCCTGCGCCCCGCCGCACAGGCGGCACGCAGCGTCGGACGGGGCGTCCGGCAGGCCCTCGCCGCCGCCCGCGACACCGCCCGGCAGACCCGCGCCGAGCTGCGGCGCGCGCTGTTCGGCGCGCCCCGGCGGGCGTACGAGGCGGACCGCCGGGAACCCGTGGGCCGCGACACACGTACTCTTGGTAGCAGTACGACCGCTCTCACGAAGGACTAGGACACTGGGCAAGCGACAGCCCGAAGGCCCGCCGCCCGCACCCGCGGTGCAGCGCATCCGACTGCGCTACACCAAGCGCGGCCGCCTCCGGTTCACCAGCCACCGTGACTTCCAGCGCGCCTTCGAGCGCGCGTTGCGCCGCGCCGAGGTGCCGATGGCGTACTCGGCGGGGTTCACGCCGCACCCGAAGGTGTCGTACGCCAATGCCGCACCCACCGGCACGGGCAGTGAGGCGGAGTACCTGGAGATCGCTCTGACACAGCACCGCGACCCGGAGACCCTCCGGGTCCTCCTCGACGAGTCGCTGCCCGCCGGGCTCGACGTCGTCGAGGCGGTCGAGGCCCGCACCTCGGGCCTCGCCGACCGGCTGACCGCCTCCGTCTGGGAGCTGCGCCTCGACGGCGTCGACCCGGCGGAAGCGGAACGCGCGGTGGCGGCGTTCAACGCGGCCGGCACCGTCGAGGTGCAGCGTCTGACCAAGAACGGCATGCGCACCTTCGACGCCCGCCCGGCCGTGGTGAGCCTCGCGACGAGCACATCGCCCGAAACACAGAGTGCGCAGGCTGATAGGCCCGGCGACCAGCCCTGTGCGATACTGCGGCTGGTTGTTCGGCACGTGACGCCTGCCGTACGACCCGACGACGTCCTGTCCGGTCTCCGCGCCGTGGCCGACCTGGCGCCGCCGGTCCCCGTAGCGGTGACCAGGCTGGCGCAGGGGCTGCTCGATGAAGAGACCGGCACGGTGACCGACCCGCTCGCGCCCGACCGCGAGGCAGCACAGGCCCTTACGACGGCCGCCCCCGCTGCCGCCGCGACGGCGTCGGCGCCGGAAGGTTCCGCGTAGGGACGGACGTCGAAAGCGCCGCCCTCGTACTCGGGAGCCACCTGGGTCGGGCAGCGCACCGACCAGAAGACTTTCGCCAGGCCGTACCGACAAGGCGTACGGAACCGGCGAGACAGGACACAGAGAGCTCCCGTGCGGCGCCCGCGCCCCGGACGGCGGCCCACGCGCACAGCGCGAGCCGCGGACGTCACCGGCCGTCGGTCCTCATGACCGACGCCGGACCAGGTGCGGCGCCCGGGAGCCTGACGGGAGAAACGCCCGCATGCTCGAGCCGACCGAACCCACAGAGTCCTCCACGGGCTCCGAACCGAACACCCCCAGCGACACCCTGCCGCCGCGCCGCCGGCGGCGCGCCGCGTCCCGCCCGGCCGGACCCCCGGCCGTGAGCACCTCCGACGCGCCCGCCGAGACGGTCGAGCCGGCCATACCGGCCACCGACACGACCGGCGTCGGCGCCGCCCGGACCGACGAGGCCGCCCCGGCCGCCGCCGAGGCCGCGC
>NZ_JALLGL010000558.1 GCF_023072675.1 Streptomyces sp. XM83C | reverse complement strand
GGGGTGGCGTACCGCTGGGGCTGCTGCTGGGGCCGGCGGCGCAGCAGCAGCCCCAGCGGTACGCCACCCCGCAGCCCCAGGCACCCCAGCAGCCGGCGCCGCAGCAGCGGCCCGCCCGCGAGCCGAGGCCCCCGCGGCAGCGCAGCGCCAACCCGATGAAGATCCCCGGACTGGGCTGCCTCAAGGGCTGCCTGTTCGTCGTCGTCGTGCTGTTCGTCGCCGGCTGGCTCGTCTGGGAACTGACGCCCCTTCAGGACTGGATCGGCTCCGGCGAGGGGTACTGGCAGCAGCTGACCGACTGGTTCAACCGCGTCACCGACTGGGTCGGCGACCTCGGCAGCGACGGCGGAGGCGGCGGCACCTCCTCCCAGTGACAGCCCGCGGGCGCCTCGCCGGACCACGGCGGGGCCCGATGACACGCCGACGAGTTCCTTGATTTGTCGACATCCGATGGGTGATTTCCGCCTCCGCGGTGAGGATCGGCTCGTCCGACGCGTACTTTTTGACGACAACACGCGTCTGTAGGAGCAGTCTTGGCACGGAAGATCGGCAGCCGGTACACCGCCCACCAGATCCTCGGGCGGGGCAGCGCCGGCACGGTGTGGCTCGGCGAAGGCCCGGACGGGCCCGTCGCCGTCAAGCTGCTGCGTGAGGACCTCGCCTCCGACGAGGAACTGGTGGGCCGCTTCGTGCAGGAGCGCACCGCGCTGCTCGGCCTGGAGCACCCCAACATCGTGTCCGTGCGCGACCTGGTCGTCGACGGCAACGATCTCGCGCTCGTCATGGACCTCGTCCGCGGCACCGACCTCAGGACCCGGCTGGAACGGGAACGCAGGCTCGCCCCCGAGGCCGCCGTCGCCATCGTCGCGGACGTCGCCGAAGGGCTCGCCGCCGCCCATGCCGCCGGTGTCGTCCACCGCGACGTCAAACCCGAGAACATCCTGCTCGACATGCAGGGCCCCCTCGGACCCGGCGGCTCCCACCGGGCCCTGCTCACCGACTTCGGCGTCGCCAAGCTGATCGACACCCCGAAGCGCACCCGCTCCACGAAGATCATCGGCACGCCCGACTATCTCGCCCCGGAGATCGTGGAGGGCCTCCCGCCACGCGCCGCCGTCGACATCTACGCCCTGGCCACGGTGCTCTACGAGCTGCTGGCCGGGTTCACGCCGTTCGGCGGCGGACACCCCGGCGCCGTCCTGCGGCGGCACGTGACCGAGACCGTCGTACCGCTGCCCGGCATCCCCGACGAGCTGTGGCAGCTCCTCGTCCAGTGCCTGGCCAAGGCCCCCGCCTCCCGGCTGCGCGCCTCCGAGCTGGCGGCGCGGCTGCGCGAGCAGCTGCCCACCCTCGCCGGTATGCCGCCGCTGGACGTGGACGAGCCCGACGCGGACGGCGACGGCGCCGGAGCGGAGCCGGGCGACGGCATCGGCCCGGAGACCGGCGCACGCGGCCTCGCGGGCGACCCGGCGGGGCCGCCGGCGGGCGGGCGGGTACGGC
>NZ_JALLGL010000557.1 GCF_023072675.1 Streptomyces sp. XM83C | reverse complement strand
CGCCCCACCCACCCGCAGCAGGCGCGATCGCAACCACGCACCCACGGGCACAGGCCGCCGCAGGCACTCAGGGACGCGGGGAACTGCGGGAACGCCACCCACCGGCCCGCAGGCGGACACGATGGCCCCGCCACAACAGGGCGAGGGAACTGCGCGACCAGCCCCCACCGGCCCGCGGTGGACAACGAAACCCCAGGCATCCCGAGGGGCGCGGGGAACTGCGCGCAAGGGCGTCACCGGCACGCCGGTCGAAGGGGCGCGGGAACTGCGCAACAGGGGTCGGCGTCAGCGCCCGCGTACCCTCCGCGCCGCCAACGCCAGCCCCACCTCGATCAGATCCCTCGGCCGGGACAGTGACCGCCCGGTCAGCTGTTCGTACCGGCGCAGCCGGTTGAGCACGGTGTTGCGGTGGCAGTACAACCGCCGGCCCGCCCGCTGCGCGGACCCGTCGCACGCCAGCCACGTCGCCACCGTGTCGAGCAGCACCTCCGCGTCCCCGGCGTCGAGTTCGGCCAGCGGCCCGAGGACCCGTTCGGCGAGGGCGGCCCCCAGCTCGGGGCTGGAGGCGACCAGCGCCTCGGGAAGATGGTCGGCGAGCCGGACGGTGCCGCCGCTGTCGGGGCACAGGCCGAGCGCGAGGTCGGCGAGCCGGCGGGCGTCGCCGACGGCGGCGAGACCGTCGACCGTGCCGCCCACCCCGGCCCGTACGCCCGTACCCGCGTCGTCGACGGTGACGGCCTCGCCGGGGGCGTCCTCGGTGACATGGACGATGCCGTGGTCCAGGTCCGGCCCGGGATGCCAGTGCACGCGCACACCCGGAGCGATCACCGAGGCACGCTCCCCGGGCGGACCCGCGACGGCGACGACGGTGTACCGCCCCTGCTCGGGCAGGCCGAGTGCCGCCGCCGTCTCGGGGAGGTCGGCGATGCGGGCGGTGCCGTCGAGGAGGGCGGAGGCCAGCAGCCGTACCCGGTTCTCGCGCTGCCAGGCCAGCTGCCGTTCGGTCTGCCGGTAGGCCTCCGCGAGGAGGGTGCAGTGTTCGTCGACGAAGTCCCACACGTCGGACGCGACGTGCACCAGCAGCCGTACGTCCTCGGGGGCGTGCCGGGAGGTCTCGTCGACGAGGTTCTGCCAGACGAGGGAGCCGCCGAGCCGGAACGCGTGCAGCAGTGCGTCGAGCGGCAGTCCCTGCTCGGCCCGGCGGGAGCCGATCGCCCAGGTGCAGCGCCGGGCCGCGTCACGGGCGCCGCGCGGGTCGAGCAGGGAGGACACACTGTGGCGCAGCGAGCGGTGGGCCTCCTGCCAGGTGCCGGACGGGTCGTCGGCGAGGCAGGACCGGTAGGCGGGCTCCTGCTCCTGGAGGAGTTCCAGGAGGCGGTCGGTGAGCCGGGGCAGGTCGTCCAGGAGGACGCGGGCGGCGCGGTGCAGGACGCGCAGCGCCTCGGCGTCGATCAGCGGGCGGCCGCGTCCGGTGCGTGTGCGGGGCGCCGGGGCGACTGTGGGGCGGGGT
>NZ_JALLGL010000556.1 GCF_023072675.1 Streptomyces sp. XM83C | reverse complement strand
AGGAACCCGGGTCCAGGAGCAGCTCGATGCGCTCCCGTGCGGTCAGCTTGCCCTTCGCGTGCTGCGCCTGGGTCGCCTTCTCGCTCGGGCCGGCCAGCGCCTGCGCACGGATCTCGCGCAGCTCGGCCACCCGCCCGCGCGCGTCCGTCGGCTCACCGGTCGGCTCACCCGTCGTCTCTTCCAAAACGGTCATGTAGCGACCTTACGAAGCATGCCGAGGAAAGCGAGCCGTCGACTCCGTACAGTCTCGGGCGCGTTTTCCTGGTACCCCTGAACAGAACCATCGCGGGGTGCAGGCTTTCCGACTGCTGCGGGGGGCTCTGCGTTGTGGGGGTTCCACAAAGAGGGTGAGGGCCGGACACGGAGGAAGGCATACCGCCGACAGAGTGACGCCGGTTCGCGCGGCGGGGCCCGTCCGAGCGTAACGGTGGCCGAAAGCGCGCCGACACGCGACCTAGAGGTTGAAAGTTGAACGGAATGAGTCTACGGTCGAGAGTGCACACTGATTGAATCTTCAACAAGAATTCCTCTCGTCCCCAAGGAGCACTTCATGGGCATCTTCGGCCGCAAGAACACCGAGACCGCCGAGACCACCACCGACACCGCACCCTCCGCTGCCGAAACCGCCCTCCCCGTCAGCCCCGAACTGGCCGCCCTCACCGGCGACTACACGATCGACGCGGCCCACTCCACGCTCGGCTTCACCGCGCGGCACGCGATGGTGACCAACGTCAAGGGCAAGTTCCTCGACTTCAGCGGCTCGCTGTCCCTCGACGGCACCGACCCGTCCCGCTCCACGGCGTCCCTCGACGTCAAGATGGACAGCATCGACACCGGCTCCGCCGACCGTGACGGCCACCTGAAGAGCGCCGACTTCTTCCGCACGGACGAGTTCCCGACGATGACCTTCCGCTCCACCTCGGCGGAGGCGCTGGGCGGCGACGACTACCGCATCACCGGCGACCTGACGATCCTCGGCACCACCCGCCCCGTCACCATCGACCTGGAGTTCAACGGCGCCGCGAAGGACCCGTTCGGCAACGAGCGCGTCGGCTTCGAGGGAAAGGCCGAGATCCTGCGCTCCGACTGGGGCCTGACCTGGAACGCCGCGCTGGAGACGGGCGGTGTGCTGGTCTCCGACAAGATCAAGCTGAACTTCGACATCTCGGCCGTCCGCCAGGCCTGACGGGACGCGTACGGCCGCCGCCGCGGAAGGTGCGTGAGGTTTCGTCGTTCACCGCGGGCCGGCGGGGCCGGGCGCGCAGTGTGCCGCGCCCCTGAAGGCCTGCGGCGGCTTGCCGGTGCGGGCGGGTGGTTGCGGCGGCGCCACCCGCCCGTGGGTGAGCGGCGCCGAGCCGGCGTGCCGAAGCCCGCGGGCACGAGTCCCGTCGAAGCGCGGGAACCCGTCCGGTCCCCGGAAGCCGTACCGGCGAACCCGGCGCCGACGATGCGATGCGCGCCGACTACGCCCGCGCCCTCGACACCTACGAGGAGGCCAAGTCCCTGATGGC
>NZ_JALLGL010000555.1 GCF_023072675.1 Streptomyces sp. XM83C | reverse complement strand
GGCTGGCCGGATGCCGACGCCTGCACCGCCGCTACGAGCGAAAGGCCGAACACTTCCTGGCCTTCGTCGGCATAGCCGCAGCCCTCATCAGCTACCGCCGACTCACCAACTGAAACAACGTCTAAGGATTCTTGGGCCAGGCGGGCCAGCGCCCCCGTGAGGGGTGTGACCCAGAAATGTTGACCTTGAAACTCGTCAGGTCTGTCGACATCCAGCCCGATGGCTACGCCCCGAAGCTCGACGTGCGGTCCGCTCCGCTTCGTGAGCAGGACCCGATCACCGCTGGCTCCGGCCAAGCGGCCTGAGCAGACCACGCCCAGTCGTGTCGATGGGGTGCGCCTGGTCGGCTCGGCGAGCCGATCACAGTATGGCCTGGAGCACCAACCGGTCGGCCGTGTGCGGAAGCCGGGATTGTTCATAGTTGCTGCGGAACGGGCCATACGTATGTGATCATCAGGGAGTTCGCTGGCTGCGGGTTTCTGGTACCCGTATGACGTGAAGGAGGACGCGTGGCCTTCGACATCACAAAGCGCCACACGTGGGATTGGGTCATCACGGCTCCGGAAGAGGTCCCGGAGAGCTGGGCAGATAAGGGATATGCCATCAATCCCGCCGACAGCGGTTCGTTTTTGCGCTTCGAGGACGGCCAGCCTTTCGTGATGCCTTGCCCTCCGGGCATGGTGTTCAACCCGATCTCCAAGGCTGGGCCGGTCGCCGACTGGCCGTCTGACAGCGTTGAGGCGGACATCTACGCGTGGGCCGTCGCCAAAGGGTTCGTTCGAGACCAGCGCTGAGCACCGCTGTCACTCCTTCGGCTGCCGCTGAGAAGCGGAACGCTACCGCGGCCGTCGAGTTCCGCACGTGAGTTCCCGGCGGCTTCTCCCGCCACACGCCTTCAGCGCTGACACGGCTGGAAGGCGCCGCAGCCCGGTCACGCTCCCAAGCCGTGGCCCACTCTGGGTGCGGCAAGTCACCCTTCCTCGATTCCTCGCCTGATCGCGCAGATAAGGACGACACCTTGCAGAACAGTAAGTGGGACCTCGCATCCTCTCCGGACGACCCCGCATGGGACACGTTCCTAACGGCGATGGGGGTGAGCGAGACACACCGGAAGAAACTGGCAAAGATCAGACCATCCGAAGAACTCCGGATCAGTGGCAACGTCTGGACGCTCACCACCCGATCGGAACTGGGGGACCACGAGATCACCTTCACCCTGGGAGAGCCGGTGCCCGCCACCATTTTGTACGGCGGGCCAGACGGCACCACGGTGTTCACCAAGGACGGTGGGAATAAGCTGGTTCAGACATTCCGGTTCGAAGGCAAGACCGCCACAATCATCCGCGAGTACTCCAACGGCAGGATGAAGGTTAGCTGTGCGACCAACGGCGTCTCTGCTGAACGGTGGTACACAGGCGGCTAACGAGCTCGTGCACGGTAGGCGGTGAGGCGTCGAGGATGGCGGCGGGGCTCGGTGTTCACATCTGCCGCGCCGACGTCAGGTCCGCAGTCTGCTGGTGGGACAGCAGGGCGGCGACGGCCTGGA
>NZ_JALLGL010000554.1 GCF_023072675.1 Streptomyces sp. XM83C | reverse complement strand
CGTCCGCAACACCGGCCCCCGCCCCGGCCACGAACAGCGCCGCGAAGGACACGAGCGTCGCCAGCCACCGCGCCCCCAGCCAGTGCGCACCGAAGTACCCGAGCGCCGTACTGAACGCCGCCCAGGACAGCCCGGCCAGCGCCGACCAGGGAAGGAAGTCGCGGGCCCGCCGGTGCAGCACACCCGCGGTGAAGGAGACGACGGACCGCCCGGCGGGCGCGAACCGCGCCAGGATGACGAGCGCCCCGCCCCCCTGCGCGAGCGCCGCGCCGAGACGTTCCTGCGCGGTGCGGAGCCGCCGGGACCGGGCGAGGGCCCGGTCGAGGCGGGGCCCGCCGCGCCAGGCGAGCCGGTAGGCGACAAGGTCACCCACCACGGACGCGGTCGCCGCGGAGAGGATGAGGAAGAGCACGTCGGGCACATCGCCCTGCGCGGCGGCCCCCGCCCCCGCGGCCGTCCCGGCGGCGGATCCGGCTGCCGCCGCCGTGGCCGCGGCGATGACGAGCACGCCGCTCGGCAGGATCGGCAGGAACACGTCCAGCAGTACCGAGACGGCGACGACCGCGTAGATCCCTGGGGCGGAGGTCAGTGACCCGACCTCCGCCAGACTTTCCCACACCGCTGACTCCCCGTGGTCCCCCGTGGGCCGTACCGAGCCGCGGTGTCGCGGGGAGCGGCAGGAGCGGCCTATGACAGCCATACAGCGTACGCCGGGCTGTGACGCATGGTGCACGGGGGGTGTACTGAGCAGCGATCAGGCGGGAAACCAGGGTGGGTCACGCGGCGGCCGAGGCCCGCTCCTCTCTGTCTCCGGCCTGCCCGCCGTCGCCGCTGCTGTCGCCCCTGAAGCGGCTGCCGAGGTCACCGCGCCGGATCACCTGGTCGAGGGCGAACGCCCCGGACCCGCTGAACATCAGCAGCAGGAAGCCCCAGCAGAACATCGCCGCGGCCTCGCCGCCGTTCTGGATGGGGAACAGCCCGTTGGACTGGTGGACGTCGAAGTAGGCGTAGGCCATGGACCCGGAGGCGAGGAGCGCGGCGGGGCGGGTGCCGAGGCCGAGGAGGACGAGGCCGCCGCAGACGAGCTGGATGAGGGCGGCGTACCAGCCGGGCCAGGTCCCGGAGGGGATGGTGCCGCCGTCGGTGCCGACCGCTCCGCCGAGGACGCCGAAGAGCGAGGCGGCGCCGTGGCAGGCGAAGAGCAGGCCGATGACGATGCGGAAGAGCCCGAGGACGTACGGCTGGGCGCTGTTGAGGCGTCCGGTCATATGGGGAGCACTCCTTCGGTACTGAGCGGTCCGGCCCGTGAGCGAACGGGCCGGTCGGGGACGTCGGCACCGATCGAGTCGGGTGGGGACCGACCGGGGGATGTCGGTACCGAGTGAGCGTCAGGTTAGGGACGCCTAATTGATGCTTGCAAGTTCAACATTCGGCCAAATCTGTCGCATCCGACACCACCCGAAAACGCCCATACCACCCGCACCGTCCCCCGATCCGAGCCCCAGGTGTCACACCCGTACCCGAGACCGACCCCGAACCCCCCCACCC
>NZ_JALLGL010000553.1 GCF_023072675.1 Streptomyces sp. XM83C | reverse complement strand
GCCGCCGGGAACACCGGCGTCGCGGCATCCGATGGCGCGTCTGACGCCCGTGGGGGTAGGGCTGCGACGGCCGCCGGGAACACCGGCGTCGCGGCATCCGATGGCGCGTCTGACGCCCGTGGGGGTACGGCTGCGACGGCCGCCGGGAACACCGGCGTCGCGGCATCCGATGGCACGCTTGACGCCCGTGGGGGTACGGCCGCGACGGCACCCGGAGACGCTGCCGCTGCGGTGTCCGGGGCCAGGCCCGCCGCCGCCCGAGCGGGTACGGCCGCGACGGCTTCCGGTGACACCGGCGTCGCGGAGTCCGGAGAAGTCGGCGCTGCGGCATCCGAGCACCCGCGTACCGCGCCTCCTCGGCGCCGCCACCGCCGGCCCGTCCCCTGGCTGCTCGCCGCCGGACTGGTCGCCGCCCTGCTGATCCTGGTGCCGGTCGCGGCCGGTATCGGCGCCTATCCCGTGCCGCTCGGGGACGTCGTCGCCTCCGTGCAGCACCGGATCGGGCCGGGCGGCACCGCACTCGACCGCGTAGCCGAGTCCGTGCTGTGGAACGTCCGCTTCCCGCGTATCGTCCTCGCCCTGCTCATCGGCGCCTCGCTGGGCTGCGCGGGCGCCCTCATGCAGGGCGTCTTCGGCAACCCCCTCGCCGAACCGGGCACCATCGGCGTCTCCTCGGGCGCCGCGGTCGGCGCGGTCGCCTGCATCTCCCTCGGCTGGGACTTCCTCGGCACCTGGACCCTGCCCGCGACCGCGTTCGTCGCCGGGCTCGGCACGGTCCTGCTGGTGTACGTGATGTCCCGCTCCGGCGGCCGTACGGAAGTCGTGACGCTGATCCTCACCGGCATCGCCGTCAACGCCTTCGCGGGCGCGCTCATCGGCCTGTTCGTCTTCCTGGCCGACACCGCGGCCGTGAACCGGATCACCTTCTGGCAGCTCGGCTCCCTCGCCCAGGCCACCTGGCCCAAGGTGGCGGTCGTCCTGCCGTGCGCGGCGCTGGGACTCGCCGCGGCCCCGCTGTACGCGCGCCGGCTGGACCTGCTCGCCCTCGGTGACCGGCCCGCACGGCACCTCGGGGTGGACGTCGAACGGCTCCGGTTCGTGCTGATGTCCGTCGTGGCCCTGCTGACGGCCGCCGCCGTGAGCGTCTCCGGCGTCATCGGCTTCGTCGGCCTCGTCGTCCCGCACCTGCTCCGCATGGTCGCCGGGCCCGGCCACCGCTTCCTGCTGCCCGGCAGCGCGCTCGGCGGGGCGGTCGTCCTGCTCGCTGCCGATCTCGCGGCCCGCACGATCGCCGCGCCCGCGGAGCTGCCGCTGGGCGTGCTGACCGCGCTCGTGGGCAGCCCGTTCTTCTTCTGGCTGCTGCGCCGCACCCGCCGCCGGCAGGGCGGCTGGGCATGACGCCCGCACCCGCCGCTGCCGGGGCCTGCTCGCCGACGCGCGCCCTCGGCACGTCACCTTCCGCCGCGTCCGCACACGGCACGCCCGTCCCCACCGTCTGAGAGAAGCCGTACATGAGCCCCCGACTCCTCCGTCACCGCCCCGATCCGCCC
>NZ_JALLGL010000552.1 GCF_023072675.1 Streptomyces sp. XM83C | reverse complement strand
CCCCGTTATGTTTTCCGCGGCTCCGCAATGGGGCCGCTGGCCTCCGGGCCCGGCATGACTGTTGCCCCCTGTCGAAGGCATGACCTGGGGGGTGGTGTCACCGGGTCCGGGGGTGTTCGTCGGAGACGCTGATCAGAGGTCCGGCCACCGTCCGGTCCGGCGCAATGCCGGGCAGTTCGCGGGCGGCAGGTCTGCATAACGTGGATGCGCGAGCACGACACCCGAGCCGAGGCCGGCACCGTCAACACCTCTTGGGGAGAGGCGCGATGTTCGAGATCGAAGACGTGGGTGTGTTCCTGGGCCTGGACGTCGGCAAGAGTGCTCATCACGGCCACGGGCTGACCCCGGCCGGGAAGAAGGTCTTCGACAAGCCCCTGCCCAACAGCGAGCCCAAGCTGCGGGCCGTGTTCGACAGGCTGACCGCGAAGTTCGGCACCGTCCTCGTCGTGGTCGACCAGCCCGCTTCCATCGGAGCCCTGCCGCTGACCGTCGCGAGGGACGCGGGCTGCCGCGTCGCCTACCTGCCCGGACTCGCGATGCGGCGGATCGCCGACCTCTACCCGGGCGAGGCCAAGACCGACGCGAAGGACGCGGCGGTCATCGCCGACGCCGCCCGGACGATGCCCCACACCCTGCGCTCGCTGGAGCTGACCGACGAGATCACCGCCGAGCTCACGGTCCTGGTCGGATTCGACCAGGACCTCGCCGCCGAGGCAACCCGCACCTCCAACCGGATACGCGGCCTGCTCACCCAGTTCCACCCGTCGCTGGAGCGGGTCCTGGGCCCTCGCCTCGACCACCAGGCCGTCACCTGGCTGCTGGAGCGCCACGGCTCCCCGTCCGCCCTGCGCAAGGCCGGCCGCCGCAGGCTCGTGGAACTGATCCGGCCCAAGGCCCCGCGCATGGCTCAGCGGCTGATCGACGACGTCTTCGACGCGCTGGACGAACAGACCGTCGTGGTCCCCGGCACCGGCACCCTCGACATCGTCATTCCCTCTCTGGCCGCCTCGCTCGCCGCCGTCCACACCCAGCGCCGGGCGATGGAAGCCCAGATCAACGCCCTGCTGGAGGCTCACCCTCTTTCCCCGGTCCTGACGTCGATGCCCGGCGTCGGCGTCAGGACCGCCGCCGTCCTGCTGGTCACCGTCGGCGACGGCACCAGCTTCCCCACCGCCGCCCACCTCGCCTCCTACGCCGGACTCGCCCCCACCACGAAGTCGTCCGGCACCTCGATCCACGGCGAACACGCACCCCGAGGCGGAAACCGGCAGCTCAAACGGGCGATGTTCCTGTCCGCCTTCGCCTGCATGAACGCCGACCCGGCTTCCCGCGCCTACTACGACAAGCAACGAGCCCGCGGCAAGACCCACACCCAGGCCCTCCTCCGCCTCGCCCGCCAACGCACCAGCGTCCTGTTCGCCATGCTCCGCGACGGCACCTTCTACCAATCCCGGACACCGAAGGCCGTCGAACTCGCCGCGTGACCCCAGCAAGCCAAACCACCTCCAACCCAACCCAGGCACCTTGACGAAGGACATAGAGGCACCCCCC
>NZ_JALLGL010000551.1 GCF_023072675.1 Streptomyces sp. XM83C | reverse complement strand
GGAGGAGGCCGGCGTCCCGGCGGCTGGCCCACGGCAGCCCCGGCCGGCGCGGGAGCAGGGGCAGGTGCGGGGGCGGGAACGGTCGTACCGCCGCCGGGCGCCTCGGGCGTACCGGCCGGCCCGCCGGCGGGCGGACCGGTGGGCACACCGCCCGGTCCTGCGGCGGGAGCGCCGGAAGGGGCGGCGGCCCCGGACCCGCGTACGGCGGCACGGGCTGCGGCGGCTCCGCCTCCGGGCGGGATCGGAGCGCCCCCGGCGGCAGGCGGGGCAGCGTGCGCGTCCGGACCGGGCACGTATCCCATGGCGGGCAGACCGGTTCCGGCAGAGAAGTTGACGCCGCGTTCGATGCGGTCGAGGCGGGCCATGACGGACCGCTCGTCGCCGTAGGCGGCGGGCAGCAGCACGCGCGCGCAGATCAGTTCGAGCTGGAGGCGGGGCGAGGTGGCCCCGCGCATCTCGGTGAGGCCCTCGTTGACCAGGTCGGCGGCGCGGCTCAGCTCGGCGGCACCGAAGGAGCGTGCCTGGGCCTGCATCCGTTCGATGACGTCGGCGGGGGCGTCGATGAGGCCCTTCTCGGCGGCGTCGGGCACGGCGGCGAGGATCACCAGGTCGCGCAGCCGCTCCAGCAGGTCGGCGACGAAACGGCGGGGGTCGTTGCCGCCCTCGATGACGCGGTCGACGACCTCGAACGCGGCGGCGCCGTCGCCGGAGGAGAACGCCTCGACGACGGAGTCGAGCAGCGAGCCGTCCGTGTAGCCGAGGAGGGCGGTGGCCATGGCGTATGTCACACCGTCCTCGCCGGCACCGGCGAGGAGCTGGTCCATGACGGACATGGAGTCACGCACGGACCCGGCGCCGGCGCGCACGACGAGCGGCAGCACACCGTCCTCGACGGCGATCTTCTCCTTCTGGCACACCTCGGCGAGGTAGTCCCGCAGGGTGCCGGGAGGCACGAGCCGGAAGGGGTAGTGGTGCGTGCGCGACCGGATGGTGCCGATGACCTTCTCGGGCTCGGTGGTCGCGAAGATGAACTTCAGATGCTCCGGCGGCTCCTCGACGACCTTGAGCAGCGCGTTGAAACCGGCCGACGTGACCATGTGGGCCTCGTCGATGATGTAGATCTTGTAGCGGCTGGAGGCGGGCCCGAAGAAGGCCTTCTCGCGCAGCTCACGGGCGTCGTCCACACCGCCGTGGGACGCGGCGTCGATCTCGATGACATCGATCGACCCTGGCCCGTTGCGGGCGAGGTCACGGCAGGACTGGCACTCGCCGCACGGGGTGGGCGTGGGGCCCTGCTCGCAGTTCAGGCACCGCGCGAGGATGCGCGCACTGGTCGTCTTGCCGCAGCCGCGCGGACCGCTGAACAGGTACGCGTGATTGACCCGGTTGTTCCGCAGCGCCTGCTGCAACGGGTCGGTGACATGCTCCTGCCCGATGACCTCGGCGAACGACTCCGGGCGATAGCGGCGGTACAGCGCGAGAGACGACACGCCTACGAGGTTATAGGCGCCCACTGACAAAGCGGACCGCCCCAAGACGCCCCGCCCCCGCCCGGGCCCCGGGC
>NZ_JALLGL010000550.1 GCF_023072675.1 Streptomyces sp. XM83C | reverse complement strand
GCCATCCAGGCAGCCGACCTCACCGTCGCCCGAGGCCCCCGCACCGTCCTGCGCGGCCTCGGCTTCACCGTCCCCCGAGGCCAGATCACCGGCCTCCTCGGCCCCTCCGGCTGCGGCAAGTCCACCCTCATGCGGTCGATCGTCGGCACCCAGGCCAAGGTCAGCGGCACCCTCGACGTCCTCGGCCGCCCCGCCGGCCACCCCGCCCTGCGCACCCGCATCGGCTACGTCACTCAGGCGCCCTCGGTCTACGACGACCTGACCGTCCGCCAGAACCTCGAGTACTTCGCCGCGATCCTCGACCCCGGCCGCGCCGCCGCCGAACGCCGCCACGCCCACGTCACCCGCGTCATCGCCGACGTCGACCTCACCAGCCACGCCGACGCCCTCGCCGGCAACCTCTCCGGCGGCCAGCGCAACCGCGTCTCCCTCGCCGTGGCCCTGCTCGGCACACCCGAACTGATCGTCCTCGACGAACCCACAGTCGGCCTCGACCCCGTCCTCCGCCGCGACCTGTGGAACCTCTTCCACGACATCGCCGCGACCCGCGGCACCACCCTCCTCGTCTCCTCGCACGTCATGGACGAGGCCGAGCGCTGCCACCGCCTCCTGCTGATGCGCGAGGGCGAGCTGCTCGCCGACGACACCCCCGACGCCCTGCGCACCCGCACCCGCACCGACACCGTCGAAGAGGCCTTCCTGCACCTGGTCGACGAGGCGGTCGCGGCGGCCCGGACGAAGGAGACCACCCGATGAGCACCACCGCACCCACCACCAGCCCTGCCCCGGCCGCCGCCTCGGCGCCCACCGGCGCCCTCAACGCCTCCCGCACCCTCGCCACAGCGGGCCGCGTGCTGCGCCAGCTCCGCCACGACCCGCGCACCATCGCCCTGATGCTGCTCGTCCCCTGCCTGATGCTGGTGCTGCTCCGCTACGTCTTCGACGGCAGCCCGCGCACCTTCGACAACATCGGCGCGTCCCTCCTCGGGATCTTCCCGCTGATCACGATGTTCCTGGTCACGTCCATCGCGACCCTCCGCGAACGCACCTCCGGCACCTTCGAACGCCTGCTCGCCATGCCCCTCGGCAAGGGAGACCTCATCGCCGGTTACGCCCTCGCCTTCGGGACCATCGCCATCGTCCAGTCCGCCCTCGCCACCGGCCTCGCCCTGTGGGCCCTCGACCTGGACGTCACCGGCTCGCCCTGGCTGCTGCTCCTCGTCGCCCTGCTCGACGCTCTGCTGGGCACCGCCCTCGGTCTGTTCGTCTCCGCGTTCGCGGCCTCCGAGTTCCAGGCCGTCCAGTTCATGCCCGCGGTGATCTTCCCGCAGCTCCTGCTGTGCGGCCTGTTCACACCCCGCGACGCCATGCACCCCGTCCTGGAGGCGATCTCGAACGTCCTGCCCATGTCGTACGCCGTCGACGGTATGAACGAGGTCCTGCACCACACCGACATGACCGCCACGTTCGTCCGCGACGCCCTCATCGTGGCCGGCTGCGCGCTCCTCGTCCTCTGCCTCGGCGCCGCCACCCTCCGCCGCCGCACCCCCTGAACCCCGAAGCTGA
>NZ_JALLGL010000549.1 GCF_023072675.1 Streptomyces sp. XM83C | reverse complement strand
GGCCGGCTGGTCCAGCGCGGCGACGATCAGCAGCGCGAGGTCGGCGCCGTAGGCGCGGGCCTCCCACAGCTGGTACGAGGTGACGATGAAGTCCTTGCGCAGCACCGGGATGTCGACGCGGGCGCGGGGTGCGGTGGCCGGGCCGTCCCTGCGGCGTCCGGCGTTGCGGTCGTGGTCCCGCTGTCGGCGTTCACGTCTCGCATTCTGCCCGGGAGCGGCCGGGCACGCGCGCGTGGAGGGCTGCCCCGGGGCCGGACGGGTCCCCTCGGGTCGCCCTCCGGCGTTCACGCGCGCGTCGAGGCGCGGCTGCGGCACCGGGCCGGGCGCCGCGGCTGCCGCCGGGGTTCACGCGCGCGTGGAGGCGCGGTCGGCGGCCGGGGTGCGGTGGAGCGGCAGCGGTTCGGCGGGTACGCGCGCGTGAGGGGCGGCCCGGCGCGTGGCCCGGCCGCCCCTCACGAAGGGCGCTGTGCGGCTGCGGTCAGCTCTGGGAGGCGGCGGCCTCACGGTTGGCGGTGGGCCGCTCGGAGAGCACGAGCGGCTCGGCCTTGGGGGCGCCGAGGCCCATGCTGCGCATGATGCCGCCGACGACGCCGCCGAGCAGGACGACGGCCATGCCGGCCCAGAAGCCCACCGGCTCGGCCATCACCACGAAGGCGCCCGCGACGCAGAAACCGATGAAGGAGATGATGACACCGGTCCAGGCGGCCGGGGTGTGTCCGTGGCTGCTGCCCGCCATTGCTTGCTCCTCATTGCCGTGTACGCGTGGTCACGCGTGTACGTGTCGAACGGGTCCGAGCCCGACGCTCAGTCCGCTTCCATTGTCCCGTACGCGCGCGCGTGCGGTGATCGGGGGTGGGGTTCCCGCGCGTCGGTCACACCGGATCGGGGCGGGTCGGGTCCTCTCCGCGGTCCAGGGCCTTCCACAGGTCCTCGGGCCGGTCGGGGTCGGTGGTGGGTGCGGTACGGCGTTGCCGGGGCGTTCCGCCGCGTTCGTAGCGGCCGGACATGGCGGGCCACAGGCGGCCGTAGCGCAGGGCGAGCAGTCCGGCCAGAAGGATCAGCAGGCCGCCTGCGGCGGCGACGTACGGCCAGGCCGTGTGGGTGAGGGCGCCGACGGTGGCGGAGGTGTCCCCGGCGGCCCGGGCGGCCTTGTCGTCGAGGGCGCCGCTGTCGGAGGCGCCGATCAGCGCTGCGGCGACGGTGCCCGCGCCGCACAGGGCGAGGAGCGCGGCGACGAGGAGACGGCCGGTGCGGCGGACGGCGAAGACGGCGACGAGCGCGGCGAGTCCCACTATGGCGAGGGCCGCGGGGACGCCGGTGACGTCACTGCCCTTGGCGGTCAGGGGGAAGGCGCCGCCGGCCACGGACGCGGTGCCCTCGGCCCACTGCTGGCGGGTGGCGAGCAGCGCGACGGCCTCGCCGTCGCCCTGCTCTGCGGAGCGCTCGGTGTCCTCGGAGACCGGGTCGGAGTCGGCGACGATACCGGCGCCGGCCTGGACGTAGGCGGTGCCGTCGCGCAGGAGGGCGGTGCGGATGGCGATGGCGGTGTCGGAGTCGCCGGCGAAGTCG
>NZ_JALLGL010000054.1 GCF_023072675.1 Streptomyces sp. XM83C | reverse complement strand
GTTCGCTGAACACCGTCTCCGGCGGCTTCTGCCCGCTCTCCACGGCCCGTACGGCGGCGAGCAGATCGGCGGCCTTGCCGCTCAGCTTGGTCCCCGCCTCGATCGGGCTCTTCTTTTCCGCCTTGCGCCGCTCGATGCGCTCCCGCTCGATCCGCTGCGCCAGCAACTCGGCCTCGGCCTCGGACAACTCACCCGCCGCGCCGTCGCCGCCCTCTCCGGCCCCGGCGCCGGCCTCGGCCGTGCCCCCCGCGCCTCCGGAGCCCGCCTCCGCGCCGGCCCCCGTACCCCCGGCTCCGGCGTCCCGCCCGGCGCCGGCCTCCTCGGCACCCGCGCCGGCCCCCGTGTCCCCTGCTCCGGCATCATGCCCCGCGCCGGCCCCCGAGCCGTCCGTGGAGCCCGCACCGGCGTCCTCCGCCTCCGCGTCGGCCGCACCCCCGTCGGCCCCGGTGCCGGCGCCCGCCGCCGTGTCAGCGGTCTCCTCGGTGTCCTTCGCCCCGGTGTCCGGTACCGCCGGCCCCGAGTTCTCCGTGGTCTCCGGCTCCGTGCTCACAGCGTGCTCCAGTCGTGATCGGGATAGCGGTGCACGGGCGCCGACACATCGTCGAGCGCCCGGCAGATCTCGTCAGGAAGACTAAGCGCCTCCACTGACAACGCGGCCGTGAGCTGCTGCGCGTTGCGCGGCCCGATGATCGGCGCCGCCACTCCGGGCCGGTCCCGGACCCAGGCGAGCGCGACCTGGAGCGGTGTCACCGCGAGCCCGTCCGCCGCGGTCGTCACGGCGTCCACGATGCGGCTCGCGGTGTCGTCGAGGTAGGGGGCGACGAACGGCGCGAGATGCTCGGAGGCGCCCCGCGAGTCCGGCGGCAACGCGTCGCCCCGGTACTTGCCGGTCAGGACCCCGCGCCCGAGCGGCGAGGACGGCAGCAGGCCGATGCCCAGATCGAGCGCCGCCGGCAGCACCTCCCGCTCCACACCGCGCTGGAGCAGGGAGTACTCCATCTGCGTACTGGCCAGCCGGGTCCGTGCCCCGGGTGCCGCCAGCTGCCAGGTGGCCGCCTTGGCGAGCTGCCAGCCGCAGAAGTTGGAGACGCCCGCATAGCGGGCCCGGCCGCTGCTGACGGCCAGGTCGAGCGCCTGGAGGGTCTCCTCCAGCGGGGTGTCGGGGTCGTAGGCGTGCACGTGCCACAGGTCGACGTAGTCCGTGCCGAGCCGGGCGAGCGAGGCGTCCAGCGCGGCCAGCAGATGCCCGCGAGAGCCGTCGAAGCGGCGGTCGGGATCCGGCACACTGCCGGCCTTCGTGGAGATCACCAGGTCCCGGCGGGGCACGAGCCCGTCGACGAGCCGCCCGAGCAGGTATTCGGCCTCGCCGTCGCCGTACACGTCCGCGGTGTCGACGAGGGTGCCGCCCGCTTCCCAGAACGTCTTCAGCAGGTCCGCGGCGTCGTGCTCGTCGGTGTCCCGCCCCCAGGTCAGGGTGCCGAGTCCGATGCGGGACACGCGCAGGCCGGTGTGGCCGAGATGCCTCTGCTCCATGGACGCCGAGATTACTGGCCACGGATGCGCCGTGGGTTGCCTGTGGACAACCGTTTTCCGCGCGCTAAGGTCGCCCGTCAAGGGACATTACTCATCGGTAAGGGGATCGCGCATGCAGCTCGGGATCAACCTCGGCTACTGGGGCGCCGGGATGGACGCGGACAACCTGGCGGTCGCCCAGGAGGCCGACCGGCTCGGCTACGCCGTCTGCTGGGCCGCCGAGGCCTACGGCTCGGACGCGCCCACGGTGCTCTCCTACGTGGCAGCACGCACCGAACGCATCGACGTCGGCTCCGCGATCATGCAGATCCCGGCCCGCCAGCCCGCCATGACCGCGATGACGGCCGCGACCCTGGACTCCCTGTCCGGCGGGCGTTTCCGCCTCGGCCTCGGCGTCTCCGGCCCGCAGGTCTCCGAGGGCTGGTACGGCGTGAAGTTCGACAAGCCGCTGGCCCGCACCCGCGAGTACGTGGAGATCGTCCGCCGGGCGATGAGCCGGGAGCGGCTGACCTTCGACGGCGAGCACTGGACGCTGCCGCTGCCCGGCGGACCCGGCAAGCCGATCAAGCTGACCGTGCACCCGCAGCGCGAGCACATCCCGCTGTACATCGCCGCGATCGGCCCGAAGAACCTCGAGCAGACCGGCGAGATCGCCGACGGCGCCCTGCTCATCTTCCCCTCCGCCGAGCACCTGGAGGAGACCGCCGTCCGCCACCTGCGCGCCGGGCGGGAGAAGGCCGGCAAGACCCTCGACGGGTTCGACGTCTGCCCGACCCTGCCGCTCGCCGTCGGCGACGACAAGGACGTCGAACGGCTCGCCGACACCTTCCGCCCGTACACCGCGCTGTACATCGGCGGCATGGGCAGCGCCAAGCAGAACTTCTACAACCAGCTCGCCCGCCGCATGGGATACGAGCAGGTCGCCGCCGAGGTCCAGGAGAAGTACCTCTCCGGCGACAAGGACGGCGCCGCCGCGGCCGTACCGCACGAGCTGATCGACCGGACGACGCTGCTCGGCTCCGTGGAGCGGATCGCCGACCGGATGAAGGCCTACGCGGCGGCCGGGGTCACCACCCTCACGCTGGCCCCGGCCGGTTTCACGCTGGACGAGCGGCTCACCGCGCTGCGCGCCGGTGTCGAGGCCATGGAGCGCGCCGGGCTGGCGTGACGGGAGGGGGAGCCTCAGCGGCCGTGGTGGGGGCTCGGGGGTCTTCCCCGCCACGGCCGTCACCGGGAACAACGCGCGGGACCCTGCACGGGTTACGCCCCGTCCACGAGCCGGTTCTCCTCCGTTCGGCGGAGTTGTCCGACAGACGTGTTGCAGCGTCCCTCTTGCGGCATTTGACTCGTTCTCTGCGGAATCCTGCAGAGAGGTGCGCACGATGCTTTCGGCCAAGAGTCTGTTCCAGGAGATCCTCGACCACGACGAGTCCTTCGCGCTGTTCTGCTCCATCGCCGCCAGCGGAGAGTCACAGGGCGGCTGGGAGAACGCCCGGATCGCCGCCCTCGTCCCCGACGGCGAACGCGAACTTGCCCCCAAGATCGCCCGCCACGGCGCCGACGAGGACAAGCACGGCCGTATCTTCAACGCCCTGCTGAAGAAGCGCGGCCTCACCGCCGTGCCCGTCCCGCCCGAGACCGACTACACGATGCTGCTCGAACGGAACGGCATCGGCCTCGCCCACGAGAAGCTCAAGGGCGAGAAACCGCTCAGCGTCGCCGACATCGTCGTCTACCTCGCGCACAGCCGCGTCACCGAACAGCGGGCCTCGGAACAGATGCGGCTGCTGCTGCGGTACTTCGCCGACCACGCGGAGATCGGCCGGGCGGTGAAGCAGATCTCCCGGGACGAGGACAACCATCTCGCCTACTGCCACGAGGAGCTGCTGCGCCTGGCCCGGGCCGGCCACGGCCGCCTCATCCAGCGCACCCTGCGCGAGTGCGCCCTCGCCGAGATCCGCGTCCACCGAGACGTCAGCCTCGCCGTCATGTCCCGCATGGGCCGCATCCTGCGCTGGCCCAAGGCCAAGTCGGCGCTCCTCGCCGCGGGCATCCGCGCCCAGTACGCCTGGGAACGCTTCGCGGGCTGGCGGCGCATGGTCTCCCTGACCATGCCCGAGCGCCGGGACGCGCTCGGCGGCCCCGCCCCCGCACACGCCGAGTTCGCCTGAGCGCCGTGACCCCCTCAGGTGGGTCCACGCCACGCGCGCGTGCCGTCCCCCGACCCCGCGGAACCACGCGCGTGCCGCCCTCCCGCCCTCGGCGGTCCCACGCGCGTGCCGCCCCGCCCGCGCAGGCAGGCGCCCTCTGCCCGCACATCCCGGCCGTGCCGCTCACAACCACCCACGCCGCTTGAACGTGCCGTACAGCAGGAACTCCAGCACCACCATCAGCGCGATCACCACCGGGTACGACCACACCCAGTGCAGCTCCGGCATGTGGTCGAAGTTCATACCGTAGATCCCGGCGATCATCGTGGGCACCGCGGCCATCGCCGCCCACGCCGAGATCTTCCGCATGTCGTCGTTCTGCCGCACGCTCATCTGCGCCAGATGCGCCGCCAGAATGTCCGACACCAGCCGGTCCAGGCCGTCCACCGACTCGTTCACCCGCGTCAGATGGTCGTGCACGTCCCGGAAGAACGGCCGCGCCTTCTCGTCCACGTACGGCACCCCGCCCCCGAAGGACCCGCCGAACGGGCCCGTGCCCGCCAGCCGGTGCAGCGGCAGCGCCAGCGGACCCGTGGCCCGGCGGAACTCCAGGATCTGCCGCTTGAACGTGTAGATCCTCGACACCGTGTCCCGCGAACCGCTGCCGTCCGGCGTGAACACCTCCGCCTCCAGCCCCTCCAGGTCCGTCTGGAGCTCCGTCGCCACCTCCATGTAATGGTCGACGACCGCGTCCGAGATCGCGTACAGCACCGCCGTCGGCCCCTTGCCGAGCATCTCCGGCTCCCGCTCCAGACGGTGCCGTACGGCACCCAGCGGCGAGCCCTCGCCGTGCCGCACCGTCACCACGAAACAGTCGCCGAGGAACACCATCACCTCGCCCGTGGAGACGGCGTCGCTCTCCGGCTCGTACACCACCGGCTTCAGCACCAGGAACAGCGAGTCGTCGTACACCTCCAGCTTCGGCCGCTGATGCGCCTTGAGGGCGTCCTCCACGGCCAGCGGGTGCAGCGCGAACTCCTGCGTGACCTTCGCGAACTCCTCCGCCGTGGGCTCGTGCAGCCCGATCCACACGAACCCGCCCGCGGCCCGCGCCTCGTCCAGGGCGTCGGAGAAGTCCCGCGGGCCGTCCGTGCGGCGCCCGCCGCGGTAGATGGCGCAGTCGACTATCACGACGCGAATGTACGCCTACGCTGGGCCGCATGCCCACGTTGATCCTCGTCCGGCACGGACGCTCCACCGCCAACACCGAGGGCCTGCTCGCCGGGTGGACGCCCGGCGTCGCCCTCGACGAGCGCGGCGCCGCACAGGCCGCCGCGCTGCCCGGACGGCTCGCGGACCTGCCGCTCGCTGAGGTCGTCGTCAGCCCCCTGCAGCGCTGCCAGGAGACCGTCAGGCCCCTCCTGGACGCCCGGCCCGGCCTGACCGCCCACACCGACGAGCGGATCGGGGAGTGCCACTACGGCGACTGGTCCGGCCGCAAGCTCGCCGAACTGAAGGACGAGCCCCTGATGGAGGTCGTGCAGGCGCACCCGTCCGCCGCCGCCTTCCCCGGCGGAGAGTCCATGCGCGCCATGCAGACCCGCGCCGCCGAGGCGGTACGGGAGTGGAACGCGCGCGTGGAGCGCGACCACGGCCCTGACGCGGTGTACCTGATGTGTTCCCACGGCGACATCATCAAGTCGCTCGTGGCGGACGCCCTCGGGCTCCATCTCGACCTCTTCCAGCGGATCTCCGTCGAACCGTGTTCCGTCACCGCGATCCGCTACACCCGGCTCCGGCCGTTCCTGCTGCGCCTCGGCGACACCGGCGACTTCGCCTCCCTCGCCCCGCGGGAGGAGCCGCCCGCCGAGGACGCGACCGTCGGGGGCGGCGCGGGCGCACCGTGATCGTCGGCCGCAGTAGGGTGAAGCGGTTCACACATATGCGTTCCCCACGCGTGTGCACCGACCCGAACGATCCATTCCGAACGAATCCCATGGAGACAGGACGTGTCCCGTCAGGTGTTCCTCTACGACCCGCCGGACCGCTTCGTCGCCGGCACGGTCGGACTGCCCGGGCGCCGTACGTTCTACCTCCAGGCCTCCGCCGGCTCCCGGGTGACCAGCGTGGCCCTGGAGAAGACCCAGGTCGCCGCCCTCGCCGAGCGCATGGACGAGCTGCTGGACGAGGTCGTACGCCGTAGCGGCGGCAGCGCCGCCGTGCCGGCCGTGGCCCCCGCGGACATCACCGACACCGCCCCCCTCGACACGCCCGTCGAGGAGGAGTTCCGGGTCGGCACCATGGCGCTGGCCTGGGACGGCGAGGAACAGCGCATGATCGTCGAGGCGCAGGCCCTCGTCGAACTCGACGCCGAGTCCGAGGAGGATCTCGCCGAGGCCGAGGAGCGGCTCCTCCAGGACGAGGAGAACGGACCCCCGATGCTGCGGGTCCGGCTCACCGGGGCGCAGGCCAGAGCGTTTGCCAAACGGGCCCTCGACGTCGTCAACGCCGGCCGGCCGCCCTGCCCGCTGTGCAGCCTGCCGCTCGATCCGGAAGGACATGTATGTCCGCGCCAGAACGGATACCGTCGCGGAGCGTGACCACCGCCGAACTGCTCACCCACGGTGAGCTGACGGTCCGCGGACGCATCCGCGAGGCCTCCAACGCGGCACTGTTCTGCACGGTCGCGCACGAGGGCCGGGAAGCGTCCTGCGTGTACAAGCCGGTCGCCGGGGAGCGTCCGCTGTGGGACTTCCCCGACGGCACGCTCGCGCGCCGCGAGGTCGCCGCGTACGAGGTCTCCGAAGCCACCGGCTGGGGTCTGGTCCCGCCGACCGTGCTGCGGGACGGGCCCTACGGCGAGGGCATGTGCCAGCTGTGGATCGACGTCGTTCCCGATGCCGAGCTGCTCGCCCTCGTGGACGGCGAGGAGCCCGGCCCGGGCTGGAAGGCCGTGGGCCTCGCCGACGTCGGTGAGGGCCGTACCGCGCTGCTGGTGCACGCCGACGACGAGCGGCTGCGGCGGCTCGCCGTGCTGGATGCGGTGATCAACAACGCCGACCGCAAGGGCGGCCATCTGCTGCCCGCCGGGGAGGGCCGTCTCTACGGCATCGACCACGGCGTCACCTTCAACACCGAGAACAAGCTGCGCACCCTGCTGTGGGGGTGGGCGGGGGAGCCCCTCACGGCCGAGGCGCTGGACGTCCTCGGCGTGCTGAGGGACGCCCTGGCGGACGGCGGTGAGCTGGCCCGCCGGCTCGCGCCGCTGATCACCCCGGCGGAGATCGCCGCCACACGCGCGCGTGTCGACGCCCTGCTGGCCTCCGAGCACCACCCGGAGCCCGGCGGGGACTGGCCGGCGATCCCCTGGCCGCCGGTGTAGCCACCGACGTGCGCGCCGCCCCGGTCGCCCGGGGCACGCCCCGGGTTCCCCCTGCGGCACCCCGGCGTCCCGGGCGGCCCCTCGGGCCTCCCGGCACGGCACCCGGGCTCTCCCACGCGGCACCAGGGGCCTCCCGCTACGGCACCCGGGCTCTCCCACGCCGCACCTGGGCCTCCCGCCCCGCCACCGCCGGCGCCCCGGACCGGGGGCCGGGCACGCACACCGGCCGGGAACGCGCAAGAGCGCCTTCCCGGCCATCGGGCCCGCACCGGTTCGTACACAGAACATCGGTCCGGTTACGCTCATGACATGCATGCCTGGCCCGCTTCCGAGGTCCCCGCCCTGCCCGGTCAGGGCCGCGACCTGAGGATTCACGACACCGCGACCGGTGGTCTGATCACCCTCAGCCCCGGTCCCGTCGCCCGTCTCTACGTCTGCGGCATCACCCCCTACGACGCCACCCACATGGGACACGCGGCGACCTACAACGCGTTCGACCTCGTGCAGCGCGTGTGGCTCGACACCAAGCGGCAGGTTCACTACGTCCAGAACGTCACCGACATCGACGATCCGCTGCTGGAGCGGGCACAGCGCGACGACGTCGACTGGGTCGCCCTGGCCGAGCGCGAGACCGCCCTCTTCCGCGAGGACATGACCGCGCTGCGGATGCTCCCGCCCCAGCACTACATCGGCGCCGTCGAGGCCATACCCGGCATCGTCCCCCTCGTCGAACGCCTGCGTGACCTGGGCGCGGCGTACGAGCTGGAGGGCGACATCTACTTCTCCGTGGAGTCCGACCCGAACTTCGGCAAGGTCTCCAACCTGGACGCGGCGGCGATGCGGCTGCTGTCCGCCGAGCGCGGCGGCGACCCCGACCGCCCCGGCAAGAAGAACCCCCTCGACCCGATGCTGTGGATGGCGGCCCGGCCCGGCGAGCCCAGCTGGGACGGCGGCTCCCTCGGCCCCGGCCGACCCGGCTGGCACATCGAGTGCGTGGCCATCGCGCTGGACCACCTCGGCATGGGCTTCGACGTCCAGGGCGGCGGCTCCGACCTGGCGTTCCCGCACCACGAGATGGGCGCCTCGCACGCCCAGGTCCTCACCGGCGAGTTCCCCATGGCCAAGGCCTATGTCCACGCCGGGATGGTCGCGCTGCACGGCGAGAAGATGTCCAAGTCCAAGGGCAACCTCGTCTTCGTCTCGCAGCTGCGCCGCGACGGCGTCGACGCCGCCGCGATCCGCCTCGCACTGCTCGCCCACCACTACCGCGCCGACTGGGAGTGGACCGACCAGGTCCTCCGGGAGGCCCAGGACCGGCTGGGCCGCTGGCGCTCCGCGGTGTCCCGGCCCGACGGCCCGCCCGCCGAGGCACTCGTCGAGGAGATCCGCGACGCCCTCGCCGAGGACCTGAACGCCCCGGCCGCCCTCGCCGCCGTCGACCGCTGGGTCGCGCTCCAGCAGGAGCAGGGCGGCACCGACACCGGCGCCCCCGGTGTCGTCTCCCGCGCCGTGGACGCGCTGCTCGGCGTGGCCCTGTAGGACCCGCACGGACGCCCCGGGCGCCCGCCGGGGGCGTCCGCCCACGACGAAGGGGCGTCCCCTTCCGGCTCGTACCGGAAGGGGACGCCCCTTCGACGTGTCCGTGTCGCTCCGTCAGTCCTCGGACGGCCCGTCAGGGTCGTCGGAGCCGGGCTTCGGAGGCTTCGGTGGCCGCGTACGGTCCCCGGGACCGCGCGAGTACGGCGACCCGTCGCCGCCCGCCGTGCCGCCGCCGTCCCGGCGCCGCAGATACCGCTCGAACTCCCGCGCGATCGCCTCGCCCGAGGCCTCCGGCAGCTCCGCGGTGTCCCGCGCCTCCTCCAGCGTCTGGACGTACTCGGCGACCTCGCTGTCCTCCGCGGCCAGCTGGTCCACCCCCACCTGCCAGGCACGCGCGTCCTCGGGCAGCTCACCCAGCGGGATCCGCACGTCGATCAGATCCTCCAGGCGGTTCAGCAGCGCCAGCGTCGCCTTCGGGTTCGGCGGCTGCGACACATAGTGCGGTACGGCAGCCCACAGCGACACCGCGGGCACGCCCGCGTGCGTGCACGCCTCCTGGAGGACACCGACGATGCCCGTGGGCCCCTCGTACTTGGTCTCCTCCAGGTCCATACGGCGCGCCAGGTCCGGGTCGGACGTCGTGCCGCTGATGGGCACCGGACGGGTGTGCGGGGTGTCGCCGAGCAGGGCACCCAGGATGACCACCAGCTCCACGCCCAGCTCATGGGCGAAGCCCAGCAGCTCGTTGCAGAACGAACGCCAGCGCATGGACGGTTCGATGCCGCGGACCAGCACCAGGTCGCGCGGCTTGTCACCGCCGACGCGTACGACGGACAGCCGCGTCGTCGGCCAGGTGATCTTGCGTACGCCGCCGTCCATGAACACCGTGGGGCGGTTCACCTGGAAGTCGTAGTAGTCCTCGGCGTCCAGCGCCGCGAACACCTCGCCCTTCCACTCACGTTCCAGATGCGCGACCGCGGTGGAGGCGGCGTCGCCGGCATCGTTCCAGCCCTCGAACGCGGCCACCATGACCGGGTCGATCAGCTCGGGAACCCCCTCGAGCTCGATCACCCAGCGCCTCCTTCCGACGAGCCCTCGCTTGACCACCCAACCTTACGGCGTGCGCGGGGCGGTCCCGCAGCCCCCTCGCATGGGGGAGTGAACGGATCACTGCCCCGATCGCCACCCCGGAACACCCTCTCTCGCGCACCCGTCCGCCCGCTGACCCATGTCGCGCCGGGGTGACGGGAACACCGCGGCCACCGGCAGGAGTTCGACGCCGGTACGACGGCCCGCGGGCATGCGGAAGGGGCGGCTCCGTCGGCGCGGGGAGCCGCCCCTCCCGGTCCGGCCCTCCGTGCGGAGAGGACCGGGCCTCGGCGGCTCCGGCCCGGGTCAGGGGAGGGATCGGGCCGGCGCCGCCAGGTACGGGTGCCTTGCGGCGGTCACTTCTTGTCGAGGACCTCCTGGACCTTCGCCCGCACCTCGTCCGTGGCGAGGCCGCGGATCGTCAGCGTCGTACGCCGGCGCAGCACGTCGTCCGCTGTCTCGGCCCACTCGTGGTCGCGGGCGTACACGACCTGCGCCCAGATCTCGGGGGCGTCGGGGTGGACCCGCTCGCCCAGCTCGGGGTTGTCGTTGGCCAGCCGGGCGATGTCGAAGGCGAGCGAACCGTAGTGCGTGGCCAGGTGCTTCGCGGTGTCGGCGGCCATGCGCGGACCGGGCGCGGGCCCGTCCACGAGCAGGCGGTGCGCGACCGCGCGCGGGTTGGCGACGCCCGGCAGCGGCAGCTTCTTCGGCAGCGCGGACACCGGTTCGAAGTCGTCGCCCAGCGGGTGGCCCGGCAGGGACTCCAGCTTCTTCATCACCGTGCGGCCGATGTGCCGGAACGTCGTCCACTTGCCGCCCGCGACGGACAGCATGCCGCCCCGGCCCTCGGTGACCACCGTCTCCCGCTTGGCCTTGGCGGTGTCGCCCGGACCGCCCGGCAGCACCCGCAGACCGGCGAACGCGTACGTGATCAGATCGCGGTCCAGCTGCTGGTCACGGATGGAGAACGCGGCCTCGTCGAGGATCTGCGCGATGTCCTTGTCGTTGACGGCGACATCCGCCGGGTCGCCCTCGTACTCCTCGTCGGTGGTGCCGAGCAGCAGCATGTCCTCCCAGGGGAGGGCGAAGGTGATGCGGTACTTGTCGATCGGCGTGGCCAGCGCGGCCCGCCACGGCGAGGTCCGCTTCAGGACCAGATGCGCGCCCTTCGACAGACGGATC
The DNA here is from genome assembly GCF_023072675.1 of Streptomyces sp. XM83C. Taxonomy (GTDB): domain Bacteria; phylum Actinomycetota; class Actinomycetes; order Streptomycetales; family Streptomycetaceae; genus Streptomyces; species Streptomyces thermocoprophilus. The sequence continues at coordinate 15,521 of NZ_JALLGL010000054.1, read as the reverse complement.
GACGGTGCGGCATTCGGGTCCTCCATCTTGCGCAGGTGATCGACCCAGGGGCCGGTCGCGTTCAGCACGAGCCGGGCGTTCACACCGAACTCGTCACCGGAGATCCGGTCGCGCAGCTCGGCACCGGTGACCCGGCCCCGGGTGAAGCGCAGCCCGGTGACCTCGGCGTGGTTGAGGACGACGGCGCCGGCGTCGACGGCCGCGCGGACCGTCATCAGCGCCATGCGCGCGTCGTTCATCTGGTCGTCGCCGTACACGGCCACGGCCTTGAGGTTGTCGGTGCGCAGCTCGGGCACGTCCTGCGCCGCCCTGGCCGGGGAGAGCAGGTGCCCGACGCCGTCACCGAACGCGGAGAGCGCGGAGTAGGCGAAGACGCCCGCGCCGAGCTTCGCCGCGCCGTGCGGCCCGCCCTTGTACACCGGCAGGTAGAAGGTGAGCGGGTTCGCCAGGTGGGGGGCCACCTGGCGGGAGACCGCACGCCGCTCGAAGTGGTTCTCCGCGACCAGCTTCACCGCGCCGGTCTGAAGGTAGCGCAGACCGCCGTGGAGCAGCTTGGAGGAGGCGGAGGAGGTGGCGCCGGCGAAGTCGCCGGCGTCGACCAGAGCCACCCTGAGGCCGGACTGCGCGGCGTGCCAGGCGGTGGAGATGCCCAGGATGCCGCCGCCGATGACGAGAAGGTCGTACGACGCCTTGGAGAGCTGCTCCCGGGTCTCGGCGCGACTCGGGTTCGAGCCGGACGCCGGACGCGTTCCCAGGGCAGGTACGGACTGCAGGGTGGACTGCGTGGTCATGGGGTTTCTAACTCCTCGTCAGTCTTCGTCGGCGAGCCAGCCCATGGTCCGCTCGACGGCCTTGAGCCAGTTCTTGTACTCACGGTCGCGGGTCTCCGCGTCCATGCGGGGGGTCCACTCGGCGGCCCGGCGCCAGTTGGCGCGCAGGTCGTCGGTGCTGTTCCAGAAGCCGACGGCGAGGCCGGCGGCGTAGGCGGCGCCGAGGCAGGTCGTCTCGGCGACCATCGGGCGCACCACCGGGGCGTCCAGGAAGTCCGAGAGGGTCTGCATCAGCAGGTTGTTGGAGGTCATGCCGCCGTCGACCTTCAGGGCGGTCAGCTCGACGCCGGAGTCCTTGGTCATGGCGTCCGCGATCTCGCGGGTCTGCCAGGCGGTGGCCTCCAGGACGGCGCGCGCGAGGTGCGCCTTGGTGACGTACCGGGTCAGACCGGCGATGACACCGCGAGCGTCGGAGCGCCAGTAGGGGGCGAACAGGCCGGAGAAGGCCGGCACGAAGTAGGCGCCGCCGTTGTCCTCGACGGACAGGGCGAGCGTCTCGATCTCGGCGGCGGTGGAGATCAGGCCCATCTGGTCGCGCATCCACTGCACCAGGGAGCCGGTGACGGCGATCGAACCCTCCAGGGCGTAGACCGGCTTCTGGTCGCCGATCTGGTAGCCGACCGTGGTCAGCAGGCCGCTGTAGGAGTTGATGATCTTGTCGCCGGTGTTCATCACCATGAAGGTGCCGGTGCCGTACGTCGACTTGGTCTCGCCCTCGGAGAAACAGGTCTGGCCGAACAGGGCCGCCTGCTGGTCGCCGAGCGCGGAGGCGACGGGGATGCCACCGAGCAGCTCGCCGAGCTTGCCGCCCTTGATCTCGCCGTAGACCTCGGCGGAGGAGCGGATCTCGGGGAGCATCGCGAGCGGGACGCCGATGGACTCGGCGATCTTCTCGTCCCACTGCATGGTGTGCAGGTTCATCAGCATGGTGCGGGAGGCGTTGGTCACGTCGGTGACGTGACGGCCGCCGTCGACGCCGCCGGTCAGGTTCCAGATGACCCAGGTGTCCATGGTGCCGAAGAGGATGTCGCCGCGCTCGGCGCGCTCGCGCAGGCCGTCGACGTTGTCCAGCAGCCAGCGGGCCTTGGGGCCGGCGAAGTAGGAGGCGAGAGGCAGGCCGGTCTCACGGCGGAAACGGTCCTGCCCGACGTTGCGGCCCAGTTCCTTGCACAGGGCGTCGGTGCGGGTGTCCTGCCAGACGATGGCGTTGTGGACGGGTTCACCGGTGTTCCTGTCCCACAGCACGGTGGTCTCGCGCTGGTTGGTGATGCCGATGGCCTTGATGTCGTCGCGGGTGATGCCGGCCTTGGCGACGGCTCCGGCGACGACCTCCTGGACGTTGGTCCAGATCTCGGTGGCGTTGTGCTCGACCCAGCCCGGCTTGGGGAAGATCTGCTCGTGTTCCTTCTGGTCGACGGCGACGATACGGCCGTCCCGGTCGAAGACGATGCAGCGGCTGGAGGTGGTGCCCTGGTCGATGGCGGCGATGAACGGGCCGGCGGTGTGGGCGTCGGTCACTGTGTGCTCCTGGTCCTTGGGGATCCGTGCGGTGCCCGGCTGTCGCGCCGTTGCGGCGGCCGTGCGGATCCGGGATTCCGTGGGTCCGTGCTGAAGAGGGCTGTGCTTCCGGTGTTCTAGGCGAACGCGACGTTGTAGATACCCGCCGCGAGGGCGCCGCCGATCAGCGGACCGGCCACCGGGATCCAGGCGTAGCTCCAGTCGGAGCCGCCCTTGTTGGGCAGGGGCAGCAGGGCGTGGACGATGCGCGGGCCGAGGTCACGGGCCGGGTTGATCGCGTAGCCGGTCGGGCCGCCCAGGGACAGACCGATGGAGACGACCACCAGCGCGGTGATCAGGGCGCCGATGGTGCCGAGCCCCTTGCCGCTGTCGTTGAGGCCCTGCGTGAGGACCGCGAGCACCAGCACGACGGTGCCGATGATCTCGGTGGCGAGGTTCTGCACCGCGTTCCGGATCTCCGGGCCGGTGGAGAAGACGCCGAGCACGGGGCCCGCGCCCTTCTCCTGCGCCTCGACCGCCTTGGCGGACGTGGTCTGCGCACCCGGACCGCCGACGACCTCCTTGTCGGTCAGGTGCGCGTGGAACTGGCCGTAGTAGGCGACCCACACGAGCGCCGCGCCGATCATGGCGCCGAGCAGCTGGCCGGCCCAGTAGACACCGACGTGGCTCCAGTCGTCGTCCTTGATGGCGATGCCGAGCGTGACCGCCGGGTTGAGGTGGGCGCCGGACAGCGGCGCCGACGTGTAGACGGCCGTGAGCACGGCGAAACCCCACCCGAAGGTGATGGCGAGCCAGCCGGCGTTGCGTGCTTTGGAGGCCTTCAGCGTGACGGCGGCGCAGACACCGCCGCCGAGCAGGATGAGCAAGGCGGTACCGATGGTCTCGCCGATGAAGATGTCGGAGCTGGACACCCGCGACTCCTTTGTCCTTCGTCCAGGGAAGCCGAACCCCGGGTCCCACCGGGGATGCGGCGCCCTCGGGGGTGAGAGCGATGCCGGCCCTTGGCGTTGCCACACTCTAGCGCGTATTGCCGGTAGGTGTTCGACAATGCCGACCGATGGACGGGAGTCTTGTCTCGGCGTCGCGCTGGCGTCAAGGGTTCTGTTATCGAATGCGCGATCGTTATTGATCGCTGTGGGCTATCGATCGAACGGCCATGGGCGGGCAAGGTGTGCAACTTCGCCCGTAATGTCAACGTACGAGGCGATTTTCATGGTATGCCGAAAACCGGAACGCCGTACGGCGTCCCGGTGACCCCTGGTTCGGCTGTGCGTTGCGTGCCGGCCGCGCTCGGGCCCGCCCGGCACCCGGGTCAGAACCGCCCGGCGCCCAGATCCCGCGACACGGCACGGGCGCAGTCCCGCACCGCCGCGATCAGCTCGGGCCGCAGCTCACCGTCCCGGCGCACCCGCTCCACGGCCCCTGTGATGCCCACCGCGCCCACCGGCATGCGCCGCCGGTCGTGGATGGGCGCGGCGATGGACGCGACACCCTCCCAGGTCTCCTCCACGTCGGCCGCCCAGCCACGCGCGCGCGTGAGGTCCAGAAGCTGCTCGAAGGCCTCCAGATCGCACACGGTCCGGTCGGTGAACGCCTTGCGGTCGGCCTCCACGGCCTCGCTGTGCGCCACCGGGTCGTAGGCCGACAGCACCTTGCCCAGCGCGGTGGAGTGCAGCGGCTGCATCGCCCCGATCTCCAGCACCTGCCGGCTGTCGTCCGGGCGGAAGACGTGGTGCACGATCAGCACGCCCTGCTGGTGCAGAACCCCCAGATAGACGCTCTCCCCGCTGGAGCGGGCCAGATCGTCGGTCCACACCAGCGCGCGCGCCCGCAGCTCGTGCACATCCAGATACGTGGTGCCCAGGCGCAACAGCTCCGCGCCCAGCTGATAGCGGCCCGAGGCCTCGTCCTGCTCCACGAAACCCTCCTGCTGGAGGGTGCGCAGGATGCCGTGGGCCGTGCCCTTGGCCAGCCCCAGGGACGAGGCGATGTCCGACAGGCCGAGCCGCCTCTCGCCGCCCGCGAGCAGCCGCAGCATCGCTGCCGCCCGTTCGAGCGACTGGATGTTCCGTGCCATCGCCGTCCCTGCCTCCGTCCCCTTCGACCGTCCACCGTGGCGTCCACTGCCACTGTTCGGCAATGTCGAACACTACCGGTCCATGCCGACTCCCCGCTAATGGTCGACACACAACAGCCGCCCACGAATGGCCGAACCGTTGCCAACCAACGGCGGACAGTACGCGTCCGCGCCCCCCGCGCGCGCCCCGCACACCGCACACCGCACCGGACACCCCGCAGGTCGCGCCCTGCCACGGAGACACCGGCCGCATCCCCCGCCCGGTCCCCGCCCGGACGGCCGGCCGATCCGGCCGCGGCGTCCGACGCGCCCGTCTTGGCTCGTGGACGCCCTGCCCATCGAAGCCCGCTCCCGGTTACGCTGGCGCCGTGCGCCTCCCCCGGCATTGTCCGGCAGGCCGCATAGCCGACAGCCGTCGCACCTCAAGGGAGCCCCTTCATGGCCTCGCAGCCGCAGACCCCTTCCGTCGACAGCCGGACCCGCGCGTCCGAGCTCCGTCAGGCCCTCGCCACCCGTGTGGTCGTCGCCGACGGCGCGATGGGCACCATGCTCCAGGCGCAGGAGCCCACGCTGGACGACTTCCAGCAGCTGGAGGGCTGCAACGAGGTCCTCAACATCACCCGGCCGGACATCGTCCGCTCCGTCCACTCGGCCTACTTCGACGCCGGCGTCGACTGCGTCGAGACCAACACCTTCGGCGCCAACCTGAGCGCCCTCGGCGAATACGACATCGCCGACCGCATCCACGAACTGTCCGAGGCCGGCGCCCGCATCGCCCGCGATACCGCCGACGAGTACGCCGCCCGCGACGGCCGCCGACGCTGGGTCCTCGGCTCCATGGGCCCCGGCACCAAGCTGCCCACCCTCGGCCACACCACCTTCGCCGCCCTGCGCGACGCCTACCAGCGCAACGCCGAGGGCCTCCTCGCCGGCGGCGCCGACGCCCTGCTCGTGGAGACCACCCAGGACCTCCTCCAGACCAAGGCCTCCGTGATCGCCGCCCGCCGCGCCATGGACACCGCGGGCTACGACGTACCGCTGATCGTCTCCGTCACCGTCGAGACCACCGGCACCATGCTCCTCGGCTCCGAGATCGGCGCCGCGCTCACCGCGCTGGAACCCCTCGGCATCGACATGATCGGCCTGAACTGCGCCACCGGCCCCGCCGAGATGAGCGAACACCTGCGCTACCTCGCCCGGCACGCCCGCATCCCGCTGTCCTGCATGCCCAACGCCGGCCTGCCCGTGCTCACCGCCGACGGCGCCCACTACCCGCTCACCGCGCCCGAGCTGGCCGACGCGCAGGAGAACTTCGTCCGCGACTACGGCCTCTCCCTCGTCGGCGGCTGCTGCGGCACCACGCCGGAGCATCTGCGGCAGGTCGTCGAGCGGGTCCGCGAGCTGTCCCCGGCCGAACGCGACCCGCGCCCCGAACCGGGCGCCGCCTCCCTCTACCAGAGCGTCCCGTTCCGCCAGGACACCAGCTACCTCGCCATCGGCGAACGCACCAACGCCAACGGCTCCAAGAAGTTCCGCGAGGCCATGCTGGAGGGCCGCTGGGACGACTGCGTGGAGATGGCCCGCGAGCAGATCCGCGAGGGCGCGCACATGCTCGACCTGTGCGTGGACTACGTCGGCCGCGACGGCGTCGCCGACATGCGGGAGCTGGCCGGCCGCTTCGCCACCGCCTCCACCCTGCCGATCGTGCTGGACTCCACCGAGGTCGACGTCATCCGCGCCGGCCTGGAGAAGCTCGGCGGGCGCGCGGTGATCAACTCCGTGAACTACGAGGACGGCGACGGACCCGAGTCCCGCTTCGCCCGCGTCACCCGGCTCGCCAAGGAACACGGCGCCGCGCTGATCGCCCTCACCATCGACGAGGAGGGCCAGGCCCGCACCGCCGAGAAGAAGGTCGAGATCGCCGAACGCCTCATCGCCGACCTCACCGGCAACTGGGGCATCCGCGAGGAGGACATCCTCGTCGACTGCCTCACCTTCACCATCTGCACCGGCCAGGAGGAGTCCCGCAAGGACGGCATCGCCACCATCGAGGGCATCCGCGAACTCAAGCGGCGCCACCCCGCCGTACAGACCACGCTCGGCCTGTCCAACATCTCCTTCGGCCTCAACCCGGCCGCACGCATCCTGCTGAACTCCGTCTTCCTCGACGAATGCGTCAAGGCCGGCCTGGACTCGGCCATCGTCCACGCCTCCAAGATCCTGCCCATCGCCCGCTTCGACGAGGAGCAGGTGCAGACCGCCCTCGACCTGATCTACGACCGCCGCAGCGAGGGCTACGACCCCCTCCAGAAGCTCATGCAGCTGTTCGAGGGCGCCACCGCCAAGTCCCTCAAGGCCTCCAAGGCCGAGGAACTGGCCGCCCTGCCGCTCGACGAGCGACTCAAGCGCCGCATCATCGACGGCGAACGCAACGGCCTGGAGGCCGACCTCGACGAGGCCCTGGCACAGCGCCCCGCCCTGGAGATCGTCAACGAGACCCTCCTCGACGGCATGAAGGTCGTCGGTGACCTGTTCGGCTCCGGCCAGATGCAGCTGCCGTTCGTGCTCCAGTCCGCCGAGGTCATGAAGACCGCGGTCGCCTACCTGGAACCCCACATGGAGAAGACCGACGAGGCCGGCAAGGGCACCATCGTCCTCGCCACCGTCCGCGGCGACGTCCACGACATCGGCAAGAACCTCGTCGACATCATCCTGTCCAACAACGGCTACAACGTCGTCAACCTCGGCATCAAGCAGCCCGTCTCCGCGATCCTGGAAGCCGCCCAGGAACACAGGGCCGACGTCATCGGCATGTCCGGTCTCCTGGTGAAGTCCACCGTGATCATGAAGGAGAACCTGGAGGAGCTGAACGCCCGGGGCCTCGCCACGACGTACCCCGTCATCCTCGGCGGCGCCGCCCTCACCCGCGCCTACGTCGAACAGGACCTGCACGAGATCTACGAGGGCGAGGTCCGCTACGCCCGCGACGCCTTCGAGGGCCTGCGCCTGATGGACGCCCTCATCGGCGTCAAGCGCGGCGTGCCGGGCGCCAAGCTCCCCGAGCTGCGGCAGCGCCGGGTGCGCGCCACAGCGGCCACGGCGGTGGAGGAACGCCCCGAGGAGGGGCACGTCCGCTCCGACGTCGCCACCGACAACCCGGTGCCCACCCCGCCGTTCTGGGGCACCCGCGTCGTCAAGGGCATCCAGCTCAAGGAGTACGCCTCCTGGCTCGACGAGGGCGCCCTCTTCAAGGGCCAGTGGGGGCTGAAGCAGGCCCGCACCGGCGAGGGCCCCACGTACGAGGAACTCGTCGAGACCGAGGGCCGGCCCCGGCTGCGCGGCCTGCTGGACCGGCTCCAGACGGAGAACCTGCTGGAGGCGGCCGTCGTCTACGGCTACTTCCCCTGCGTCTCGAAGGACGACGACCTGATCGTCCTCGACGACGCCGGCAACGAGCGCACCCGCTTCACCTTCCCCCGCCAGCGCCGTGGCCGCCGGCTGTGCCTCGCCGACTTCTTCCGCCCGGAGGAGTCCGGCGAGACCGACGTCGTCGGCTTCCAGGTCGTCACCGTCGGCTCCCGCATCGGCGAGGAGACCGCCCGCCTCTTCGAGGCCGACGCCTACCGCGAGTACCTGGAGCTGCACGGCCTGTCCGTGCAGCTCGCCGAGGCCCTCGCCGAGTACTGGCACGCGCGCGTGCGCTCCGAGCTGGGTTTCGCCGGGGAGGACCCCGACGAGATCCAGGGCATGTTCGAGCTGAAGTACCGCGGCGCCCGCTTCTCCCTCGGCTACGGCGCCTGCCCCGATCTGGAGGACCGCGCCAAGATCGCCGACCTGCTGCGGCCCGAGCGCATCGGCGTCCACCTGTCGGAGGAGTTCCAGCTCCACCCCGAGCAGTCCACCGACGCCATCGTGATCCACCACCCCGAGGCGAAGTACTTCAACGCCCGCTGAGCCCGGCCACCGCGACCTCCGGGCATGCCTCGGGCCCTCCCGGCGCCACCGGGCGGATCTGTAGGTGTGCCCGGGACCGGAGCTTTCAAACGAGGCATTTCGTCCGCGCGAGTCGTACACTGGTCGATCCACCGCAGGCCGGTTCCCCGGGAGGGAACCGGCCTGCTCGTCCCTCGAGGAGGTGCCCACGGATGACCAGTACGGTCCCCGCGCCCGGAACACGCACGACCGAAGGGTCCGCGCTCCAGGCCGTCCTCCTCGACATGGACGGCACCCTCGTGGACACCGAGGGATTCTGGTGGGACGTCGAGGTCGAGGTCTTCGCCTCCCTCGGCCACACCCTCGACGAGTCCTGGCGCCACGTGGTCGTCGGCGGCCCCATGACCCGCAGCGCGGGCTTCCTCATCGAGGCCACCGGCGCCGACATCACCCTCCCCGAGCTGAGCGTCCTGCTCAACGATGGCTTCGAGCGTCGTATCGGCCGCGATCTGCCGCTGATGCCGGGAGCCGCCCGGCTGCTGGCCGAGCTGACCGAGCACGGCGTGCCCACCGCCCTCGTCTCCGCCTCCCACCGACGCATCATCGACCGCGTCCTGACCGCCCTCGGCGCCCACCACTTCGCCCTCACCGTCGCCGGCGACGAGGTCGCCCGCACCAAACCCCACCCCGACCCCTATCTGCTGGCCGCCCGGGGACTGGACGCCGATCCGGCCCGGTGCGCCGTCGTCGAGGACACCGCGACCGGCGTCGCCGCCGCCGAGGCCGCCGGTTGCCACGTGGTCGCCGTGCCGTCCGTCGCACCCATCGCGCCCGCCGCCCGTCGGACCGTCGTGACCTCGCTGGAACAGGTCGACCTGGCATTTCTGCGCGGCCTGATGAAGGAATCCGTCCGCTGACGGAAACGATCCGAGATGTCACCCAGCGTGCACCGGTCCGACTCCACGGATTCCCGCAAAACGGTGAACAGGCGTACTCCGTAATGGTTCCTAACGGACATCACGCGCCCCGGAAAAGAGTTCACGGCCGGACGTCCAGCCCATTTGAAGTGTGATGTTCCCCACGCCGATACGGGTCGACAGCGCGCGCTCCCTGTGCCTAGACCGCCCCGCGAAGAACGCCCGAGCGCGCCCTTGTGTCCCGATTGGTGGACGGCTGCACGAATCCTTCCCGTGTCGGGTTTTCGGACTGTCGATGCCCGGTTTCGCTCAGTGATGGGCCCCCGACTCCGCTGCCTGTGAACCCGGTTGCCCGTGCGGACTAATCTCGTCGCGAGAACGACAGCCCCCACCCCCGTGATCCGCCGCGACACCCCTGCATGCCGGATACACGGAGTCCAACAGCTCTGGAGAAACTCGAGCATGAACCGCAAGACTCTGGTGCTGCCGGCCGTGGCCGGTCTGCTCGCACCCGTGCTCGCCGCCTGTGGCGGGTCCGACAGCGGCAGCGGCGGAGGCGACGCCATCGTCGTCGGCACCACGGACCGGTTCACCGCTACGAAGGAAGCCCCCGCACCTCTCGACCCCGCCTACGCCTACGACGTCGGCACCTGGAACATCCTGCGCCAGACCGTGCAGACCCTGATGATCCTCCCCAAGGGCGACGGCGACCCCGTCCCCGAGGCAGCCGAGCAGTGCGGCTTCACCGACAGCGGCAACGAACGCTACGCCTGCAAGCTGCGCGCCGACCTGAAGTTCGCCGACGGATCCCCGGTCACTGCCAACGATGTCAAGTTCTCCATCGACCGCGCCCGCGCGATCGATTCGGACTCCGGCGTCGCCACGCTGCTGTCCACCATCGACACTGTCGAGACCCAGGGCGAACGCGACGTCGTCTTCCACCTGAAGACCGCCGACGCCACCTTCCCCTACAAGCTGTCCACCCCCGTCGCCGGCATCGTCAGCGCCGACCACTACGCCAAGGACAAGCTGCGCGACGGCTTCGAGGTCGACGGCTCCGGCCCGTACACCCTCAAGGCCCAGGTCGACGGCGACGAGATGACGCGCGCCGTGTTCACCAAGAACCCCAACTACAAGGGGACCCTGACGGTGAACAACGACAAGGCCGAACTGGTCTCCTTCGCCGACGCCGACGCCATGGACGCCGCGCTGGAGAAGAAGGACATCGACGTGATGTCCCGCACCATGACGCCGGAGATCGTCCAGAAGCTGTCCACCACGACCGGCGGCGACGTCGACCTCGTCGACATGCCCGGCCTGGAGATCCGCTACCTGGCCTTCAACACCAAGGCCACCTCCGTCAAGGACAAGGCGGTCCGGCAGGCCGTCGCGCAGCTCGTCAACCGCAGCGAGCTGGTCTCCAAGGTGTACGGCTCGCAGGCCCAGCCGCTGTACTCGCTGGTCCCCGCCGCCATCACCGGCCACTCCAACGCCTTCTTCAACGTCTACGGCGACCCCAGCGTGAGCAAGGCCCGGGCGCTGCTGACCGAGGCGGGCATCTCCACCCCGGTGAAGCTGACCCTGCACTACACCACCGACCACTACGGCGCCGCCACGAAGAAGGAGTTCGAGCTCCTCCAGCAGCAGCTCAACAACAGCCGGCTGTTCGACGTCGACATCCAGGGCCACGCCTGGGACACCTTCGTCCCCGCCGAGCGCAAGGGCGCCTACGACGTCTGGGGCATGGGCTGGTTCCCGGACTTCCCCGACGCCGACAACTTCCTCGCGCCGTTCCTCGACAAGGGCAACTTCCTCAACTCGCCCTACGCCAACAGCCAGGTCATCAACCAGCTCATCCCGCAGTCCCGCCGGGAGGCCGACCGGCTCAACGCCGCGAGCAGCCTGAACGCCATGCAGGACATCGTCGCGCGCGACGTGCCGATCCTGCCGCTGTGGCAGGGCAAGCAGTACGTGGCCGCCCGCGACGACATCACGGGCACGGCGTACGCGCTCAACTCGACCGCCACGTTGCAGCTGTGGGAGCTCGGACGCGGTGTGAGCGGGTGACACCCACCGGCCCCGGACGGCGCGAGCCGGCCGGGGCCGAGGCCGAAGCAGGGTCAAGAAGCGGCCGGCCCGCCGCCGCGTGACCCGGCCGGGGAGTCCGACCACCTCCCCGGACCGGCAGCGGGGGAGTCCGACCACCGCCCGCGACCCTGCCCCCGGGAGCGGGCGACCGACTCCCGGGCCCCGCTCGGGAGGCCGACCACCTCTCGGAGCCCGAAGTCCGGAGAGGCCGACCACCTCTCGGAGCCCGAAGTCCGGAGAGGCCGACCACCTCCCGGAGCCCGAAGTCCAGGGAGTCCGACCACCTCCCGGAAACGGAACACCGGGGAGACCGACCACCTCCCCGACCACACACCGGGGGAACCGACCATCCTCCGGAATAGACGCCGGGGGCAACCACCGACCCCCCGGAGAAGGACCGGGGGAGTGCTGATGCGACCCTCGGAGTGACTCCGGGGGTGTCGAACGACCCCTGGGGACGAACCCGGGGCCGGACGAAGCGGTTCCGGGACACGAGAACCGAACGACAAGGCACGTCCAAGTGAAGATGCACCACCAGTGGCCGGTCCTGCCGATCGTGGCGGGACTGGCCTGCGGCCTGTTGACCGGATGCGGCACGGAGACCGGCAACGCCGGGGGGAACGGCTCCACCGTCGTGATGGGGATGTCCGACGACGTCCTGGCCACCGACCCCGCCTCCGGCTACGACCCCGGCTCCTGGCTGTTGTTCAACAACGTCTTCCAGTCGCTGCTCAGCTTCCCCAAGGGTGCCACCGAACCCCAGCCCGATGCTGCCCGCGCCTGCGACTTCGACACCTCCACCACCGTCTACACCTGCACACTCAAGGACGGCCTGAAGTTCAGCAACGGCGACGACCTCACCTCCGAGGACGTCAAGTTCTCCTTCGACCGCATGCTGAAGATCGACGACCCCGACGGGCCCGCGGTCATGTTCACCACCCTGGACAAGGTCGAGACACCCGACAGCAAGACGGTCGTCTTCCGGCTGAAGGTCCCCGACGCCACCTTCCCCAGCAAGATCGCCTCCGGCGCCGGATCCATCGTCGACCACCGCCAGTACGACGCGAACGGCCTGCGCAAGGACGGCCAGGCCGTCGGCTCCGGCCCCTACAAACTGGACTCCTTCAACGACGACCAGGCCGTCTTCTCCGTCAACGACCAGTACAAGGGCACCGTCGAGCCGAAGAACTCCGGCGTCACCCTCAAGTTCTTCCACGGCGACCAGAGCGGCCTGAAGAAGGCCCTCCTCGCCGGCGACGTCGACATCGCCTACCGCGGCCTCACCGCGAGCGACATCGCCGGCCTCGACCAGCGCGACGGCACCACCGGCGTCGAGGTCGTCGAAGGCAGCAGCGCCGAGGTCCAGCACCTCGTCTTCAACATGGACGACCCGGTCGCCGGCAAGCTCGGGGTCCGCAAGGCCATCGCCTACCTCATCGACCGCGAAGCCCTCATCAAGGACGTCCACCAGGGCACCGCCACCCCCCTGTACTCGATCGTCCCCGCCGGAGTCGCCGGCCACAACACGGCCTTCTTCGACACCTACGGCGCCCGCCCCAGCAAGGCCAAGGCCGCCGCCGCACTCAGCGCCGACGGCATCTCCACCCCCGTGGACATCACCCTGTGGTCCACCCCGGTCCGCTACGGCCCCGCCACCGACGCCGAATTGAAGGCCATAGCCGGCCAGCTCAACGCCAGCGGCCTGTTCCGCGCCGACGTCAAGTCCGTACCGCTCGAGCAGTACGAGAAAGACATCGAAGCCGGCAAGTACGGCGTCTACGTCAAGGGCTGGGTCCCCGACTACCCCGACGCCGACAACTTCACCGCGCCCTTCTTCGGCCCGGACAACGTCCTCGGCAACCACTACACCAACCGCACCATCACCGGCAGCCTGCTGCCCGCCACCGCCGCCCAGAGCGACCGCGCCGCCACCGAGAAGGAATTCGGTCGCCTCCAGGACATCGTCGCCGCCGAACTGCCCATGCTGCCGGTGTGGCAGGGCAAGCAGTACGCCGTCGTCCGCGAGAACGTCTACGGCCTGGAGAGCTGCCTCGACGCCTCCACCGTGTTCCGCTTCTGGGAACTGCAGAAGGACTGACCCGCACCCACGCACCGAGGGGCGATGCCCTCCCGCCGCCGCGGGAAGGACACCGCTCCTCGGCGCACACCGGTCCGGCTCACTGCGTCCCCGGACGCACCAGCCCGCTCTCGTACGCATACACCGCGGCCTGCACCCGGTCCCGCAGCCCCAGCTTCGTCAGCACATGCCCCACATGCGTCTTCACCGTGGTCTCGCTGACGAACAGATCCGCCGCGATCTCCGCGTTCGACAGGCCCCGCGCCACCAGCTTCAGCACCTCCACCTCACGGTCGGTGAGAGTGTTCAGCGTGTCCGGCACCGGCTCCTCACCCGACGGCAGATGACCCGCGTACTTGTCCAGCAGCCGGCGCGTGATGCTCGGCGCCAGCATCGCCTCGCCCGCGGCCACCACCCGGATCGCCTGCACCAGCTCATGCGCCGGGGCGTCCTTCAGCAGAAAGCCGCTCGCCCCCGCCCGCAGCGCCTCCACCACGTACTCGTCCAGATCGAACGTCGTCAGCACCAGCACCTTGGCCGGGCCGTCCCGCCCCGGCCCGCTGATCTGCCGCGTCGCCTCCACCCCGTCCATCCGGGGCATACGGATGTCCATCAGCACGACATCGGGCTGCAACGCCCGCACCTGGTCCAGAGCCTGGAGGCCGTCACCGGCCTCGCCGACGACCGCGATGTCCTGCTCCGCCTCCAGGATCATCCGGAAGCCCGTACGCAGCAGGGGCTGGTCGTCGACCAGTAGGACGCGGATGGCCACGTAAGTCTCCTTCGCTAGTCCGGCCCCATTCTGCCCTGCTCACGCCCCGCCGACTCGGCCGCCCTCACCGGCAGCGGATACGGCGGCGGAGTCCCCCCGAACTCCGGACAGTGCGCCTGGTGATCACACCAGCCGCACAACTTCGTCGGCCTCGGCCGCCAGTCACCCGTCTCCGTCGCCCGCCGGATCGCTTCCCACAACGCATGCAGCTTGCGCTCCACCCGTTGCAGATCCGCGACCACCGGGTCGTACGTCAGCACATCACCGCTGCCCAGATACACCAGCTGGAGCCGCCGCGGCACGATCCCCTTCAGCCGCCACACCACCAGCGCGTAGAACTTCATCTGGAACAGCGCGTCCTCGGCGTACTCCGGGCGCGGCGCCTTGCCCGTCTTGTAGTCGACGATCCGCACCTCACCGGTCGGCGCCACGTCCACCCGGTCGATGATGCCGCGCAGCCGCAGCCCCGACTCCAGCTCCGCCTCGACGAACAGCTCCCGCTCCGCCGGCTCCAGACGCGTCGGGTCCTCCAGCGTGAACCACCGCTCCACCAGCTGCTCGGCCTCCGCCAGCCAGCGCGCCAGCCGCTCACCCTCCGGATCGTCCGCGAACAGCTCCGTCAGCTCCGGCCGCGCCTCCCGCAGCCGCTCCCACTGCGCCGGGATCAACGACCGGGCCCGCGGCGCCGTACGCTCCGCAGCCGGCGCGTCGAACAGCCGCTCCAGCACGGCATGGACCAGCGTGCCCCGCGTGGCCGCCTCGCTCGGCTTCTCCGGCAGCCGGTCGATCACCCGGAACCGGTACAGCAGCGGGCACTGCATGAAGTCACCGGCCCGCGACGGCGACAGACCGGACGGCGCCGCCACCACGGCCCGCGGCGCCACCGCGCCGTCAGACCCCACCACCGCCGCCTCCGGCACGGACGACGCCGCGGCCCCGCCGCCGTCCCCCACCGTGACCGGCGCGGACGCACCGCCGTCCGCCACCGGCCCCTCGCTGCTCGTCTCCATGCCACAGACCATACGGCCCGCCACTGACAGTCACCCACCCCCGCCCCGCGACGGCAGGTGAGGACCCGCCCGCGGGCGGGCAGTAGTCGGGGGGTGCCGGAACGCAACAGGGTCCGACGGCCGCATACCATCGACCCGAGACCCTTCCGCCCGCCAGGACGGAAGACGCAGCGAACGAGGGGACACCGTGGACGAGAGTGGCCGGAGCGCTCAGCCGCCGTCGAACGACGACGAGACGGCCGACCCGAGCACCACCCCCGACCCGCGCACCCCCGCACCGAGCGCGCAGCCCCCCGCAC
>NZ_JALLGL010000548.1 GCF_023072675.1 Streptomyces sp. XM83C | reverse complement strand
CGATGTGCAGCGTGGTCTCGGGGGCTCGGAGATTTGTATAAGACACAGGCCCCGCATCGCCCCGCACGGACAGCGTCGGTCGTTCTCGTCCCTCGCCCTCAGGAGTCCCATGCCTCTCGACCCCGCCCGGATTCTCGCCGCCGAACCCCGTTCCACCCGGATCTCCTGGGCCGAGAAGGACGTCCAGCTGTACCACCTGGGCATCGGCGCCGGTCCTGACGATCTGCGCTACACCCTGGAGTCCCGGCTGCATGTCCTGCCCGCCTTCGCGACCGTCGCGGGCGGCGGCGCGCCGGGCGTGATCCGCGCGCTGTCCGTGCCCGGCGTGGACGTGGACCTGGCGCGCGTCCTGCACGCCGGCCAGTCGCTCACCGTCCACCGCCCGCTGCCGACGCGGGCCACCGCCACGGCCGTCTCCGAGGTCACCGCCGTCCACGACAAGGGCAACGCGGCCCTCCTGGTGCTGCGGACCGAGGTCTCCGACACCGACGGACCGCTGTGGACGGAGGAGGCGCAGACGTACGTGCGCGGCGAGGGCGGATGGGGCGGCGCACGCGGCCCGTCCGCACGGCCGACGCTCCCGGCAGGGCCGCCGTGGCGGACGGTGACTCGGGCGGTACGCGCGGACCAGGCCCTGCTCTACCGGCTCTCCGGCGACCTCAACCCCCTGCACGCCGACCCGGAGTTCGCGGCGCGCGCCGGTTTCGACCGGCCTGTGCTGCACGGGTTGTGCACGTACGGCATGGCGCTGAAGGCGGTCGTGGACACGCTGCTCGGCGGTGAGGTGGGGCGGGTGAGGTCGTACAGGGCGCGGTTCACCGGGGTGGTGTATCCGGGGGAGACCCTGAGTCTGGACCTGTGGCCGCCGGAGGGCGACCCGGACGCCGTACCGGGATCGGGTGAGTCGGGAGCACCGGGTGCGGTACGGCTCGTGGCGCGTGCCGTCGGGCGGGAGGAGACGCCGGTCCTGGACGGGACCGTGCGCTTCGGGTGACGCGTCGCGGGGCGGCGCCGTGCAGTGCCGCCTCACGGGGCCGCGGCGCACGACCTGCACGAGCCGGTGCGTCCACCTGCGCAACAGGGCGGGTCCGCCTGCGTGAACAGAAGGGTCCCGGTCGCCGTACGTCCGACGACCGGGACCCGCCTGTTCGCTGTGCTGACCTCCGTCAGGCCGCGGCCGTCTCGGCCTGCTCCACCGGCCGGCGGTGCCGGCCGCGCGGAGCGGTCTCGGTCTCCTGCGTGGAGACCGGGCCCCGGTGCCTGCCGTGCCCGGCGGCCACCTGGGCCTCGTCGGCCTGGGCGTCCTGCGGCTGGGTCGTGCTGGCGTCGCTCATCGGAAGAACTCACCCCGTAAACATGATCATTCCTACAGCCGGGCGAGTTTAACCGGCGCACCTCGGCCCGAATCCAGCCGCACACGCCAACCGGCACTACTTCGTTACAAGTCGTCCCAAGGGGGCCTCCCGCAGGGGCACCGGACGGAGTGTCACCGTCCGCCGCGGACCCTCCGCCTCCGCCGTACCGCGCGCGGTACCACCCGCCGTCCGACCCTCCGCGACCCCGCCATGCCCGGCCCCGAC
>NZ_JALLGL010000547.1 GCF_023072675.1 Streptomyces sp. XM83C | reverse complement strand
TGTGTATAAGAGCCAGGGGCCGGGGTGCGGCGGCGTGTGCCGGCGGGCTGCCCGGTGCCGGTGATGCGGGCGGCGGCGCGTTTCCCGGAGAGCAGGACGGTCGGTACGCCGACGCCGGGAGTGGTGCCGCAGCCGGCGAGTACGGCGTTCTCGGTGCCGCGGACCAGGTTGCGGGGGCGGAAGGGGCCGGTCTGGGTGAAGGTGTGGGCGACGGAGAACGGTGTGCCCGCCGCATGCCCCTGGGCGTGCCAGTCGGCGGGCGTGACCAGGCATTCCCGTTCGATGGCGGCGGCGAGACCGTCGAGGCCGCGCTGTTCGAGGACGCGCAGGACGCTGTCCCGGTAGCGGGGGCCGAGGTCGGTCCATTCGGCGGCGCTCGGTCCGATGTCGGTGTTGGGGCAGGGGGCGAGGATGTAGTGCAGATGGCGGCCCGGCGGTGCGAGCGTCGGATCGGTGGCCGTGGGCCGGGTGATCAGCAGGGAGGGGTCGCTCATCAGGCGTCCGGCGCGGGTGAGTTCGTCGAACGTGGAGTGCCAGGCCGCGCCGAAGGAGAGGGTGTGGTGGGCGAGGCGGCTCCAGGTGCGGTCGGTGCCGGCGTGCAGGACGACCGCGGACGGCGCGTGCCGCAGCGGCAGCGGCCGGCGGGGGCGGCGGCCGAGGAGCCGGTGGACGGCGGGCAGGTCGGGTGTGAGGACGACGGCGTCGCAGGGGATGCGGCCGTGGTCGGTGACGACGGAGGTGATCCGCTGCCCGACGCGTTCCAGCCGGGTCACCGTGTGCCCGTATCTGAGGTCGGCGCCGGCGTCGGAGGCGGCGTCGGCCATGGCGCGGGGCAGGGCGTGCATGCCGCCGCGGGGGAAGTACACGCCGGCGACCGTGTCCATGTACGCGATGACGGCGTACGCGGCGAGCGCGCGGGCGGGGGCGACACCGGCGTACAGGGACTGGAAGGAGAAGACGCGCCGCAGTCGTTCGTCGGTGAGGAAGCGGCCGATACGGGCGTCCAGCCGGCCGAAGCCGCCGAGCGCGGCCAGCCGGGCCAGGTCGGGGGTGAGCAGGTCCAGCGGCGAGTCGAAGTCGGCGTCGATGAAGCGGCGCATCTGCACCCGGTACAGCCGTCCCAGCCAGTCGCGCATCCGGCGGTATCCGTCGGCCTCGGCGGCACCGGCGAACCGCTCGACCTCGGCGGCCATGGCGTCCGCGTCGGTGTGCACGTCGAGGGCGCTGCCGTCGGCGAACTCGGCGCGGTAGGCGGGGTGCAGGGGGATCAGCTCGACGCGCCGGTACAGGCTGTCGCCGACCGCGGCGAACGCCTCGTCGGCGAGGTCGGGCATGGTCAGCACGGTCGGGCCGGTGTCGATGCGGTATCCGCCGAGGTCCTGTCGTCCGGCCCGGCCGCCGGGGCCGTCGTCCCGTTCGACGACGGTGACGTTCCGGCCGGCGCCGAGCAGATGCAGCGCGGCGGACAGTCCCGCGAGCCCGGCCCCCACGACCACGACATGCCGGGTGCGTCCGGGCACGGTACGGGTCATCGCGCGTCCTCCCCCGCCACGGCGCCGGCCGGAACGTCACCGTCGTCGAACGGGACGACGGCCCCGGCGGCCGGGCCG
>NZ_JALLGL010000546.1 GCF_023072675.1 Streptomyces sp. XM83C | reverse complement strand
CGCGACGAGTTCTCCCAGTGGGACCCGCGCCGCCAGCGGCCCGAGCTGTGGAACCTGTACAACGGCCGGCACGCCCCCGGCGAGCACGTCCGTGTCTTCCCGCTGTCCAACTGGACCGAGCTGGACGTGTGGCAGTACATCGCCCGCGAGGGCATCGAACTGCCCGAGATCTACTACGCCCACGAGCGTGAGGTGTTCCAGCGCAACGGCATGTGGCTGACCGCCGGCGAGTGGGGCGGACCGAAGGACGGCGAGAGCGTCGAGAAGCGCCTCGTGCGCTACCGGACCGTCGGCGACATGTCCTGCACCGGCGCCGTCGACTCGGACGCCGACACCGTCGAGAAGGTGATCGCGGAGATCGCCGCGTCCCGGCTCACCGAGCGGGGCGCCACCCGCGCCGACGACAAGCTGTCCGAGGCCGCGATGGAAGACCGCAAGCGCGAGGGGTACTTCTAGCGATGACCGTTCTCGAGACCCGCGTCGCGACGACGACCGCAGACACCCTGCGACTGGCCACGGCCGGCTCCGTCGACGACGGCAAGTCCACCCTGGTGGGCCGCCTGCTGCACGACTCCAAGTCCGTCCTCGCCGACCAGCTGGAGTCGGTCACCCGGCACGGCACACCCGACCTGGCGCTGCTCACCGACGGCCTGCGCGCCGAGCGGGAACAGGGCATCACCATCGACGTGGCCTACCGCTACTTCGCCACGCCGCGGCGCCGGTTCATCCTCGCCGACACCCCCGGCCACGTGCAGTACACGCGGAACATGGTCACCGGCGCCTCCACCGCCGAACTGACGGTGATCCTCGTCGACGCCCGCAACGGCGTCGTCGAACAGACCCGCCGGCACGCCGCGATCGCCGCACTGCTGCGCGTCCCGCACGTCGTCCTCGCCGTGAACAAGATGGACCTCGTCGGCTACGACGAGAAGGTGTTCGCCGCGATCGCCGAGGAGTTCACGGCGTACGCCACCGAACTGGGCGTGCCCGAGGTGACCGCGATCCCGATCTCGGCGCTGGAGGGCGACAACGTCGTGGAGCCGTCCGCGCACATGGACTGGTACGGCGGCCCGACCGTCCTGGAACACCTGGAGACCGTGCCGGTCGCCCACGACCTGGCGCACTGCCACGCCCGGCTGCCCGTGCAGTACGTGATCCGGCCGCAGAGCGCCGAGCACCCCGACTACCGCGGCTACGCCGGCCAGATCGCCGCCGGCACCTTCCGCGTCGGCGAGTCCGTGACGGTGCTGCCGTCCGGGCGGGCCACGAGGATCGCCGGGATCGACCTGCTGGGCGAGTCCGTGGACGTGGCGTGGACGCCGCAGTCGGTCACCCTCCTGCTGGAGGACGACATCGACATCTCCCGCGGCGACCTCATCGTCCCCAGCAAGGACGCCCCGCCGACCACCCAGGACATCGAGGCCACCGTCTGCCACGTCGCGGACGAGCCGCTGAAGGTCGGCCACCGCGTGCTCCTCAAGCACGGCACCCGCACCGTCAAGGCCATCGTGAAGGACATCCCCTCCCGGCTCACCCTGGACGACCTGTCGCTGCACCCGCACCCCGGACAGCTCGCCGCCAACGACATCGGCCGGGTGAAGATCCGCACCGCCGA
>NZ_JALLGL010000545.1 GCF_023072675.1 Streptomyces sp. XM83C | reverse complement strand
GGGGCGGAGGGGGTGCCGCCCGGGGAGGGGGTGCCGCCCGGTGTCATGGTGGCAGTAAACCATCGATCGATGACTTCTGTACCTCTGGGGCGGGAGCCCGGCCGGGGGCACGATCGTGGACATGGAGATCGTTGAGAACGCAGCGCTGGTGGTCGTGGACGTGCAGAAGGGCTTCGAGGAGGCCGACTTCTGGGGGCCGCGGGACAACCCGGCGGCCGATGACAACATCGCCGCGCTGATCGACGTATGGCAGGCGACGGGGCGGCCTGTGGTGTTCGTGCGGCACGACTCGACGAAGGCGGGGTCGCCCCTGCGGGCGGGGTACGCCGGAAATGAGCTGAAGGACTATGTGGAGCGGCGGCGGGGCAAGGGTGCCGGGCCTGAGCTGTTCCTGACGAAGACGGTGAACTCGGCGTTTCTCGGCACGCCGGATCTGGGGGCGTGGCTGGCGGAGGCCGGGGTCGGGCAGATCGTGGTGGTGGGGATCCAGACGAACATGTGCGTGGAGACGACCGCGCGGATGGGCGGGAATCTCGGGTACGACGTGGTCGTACCGCTGGATGCCACGCACACGTTCGATCTGGTGGGGCCGTTCGGCTGGCGGCGTACGGCGCGGGAGCTGGCGGAGGCGTCGGCGGTGTCGCTGCACGGGGGCGGGTTCGCGCGTGTGGTGACGACGGAGGAGGTCGTCGCGGCGGCGCGCTGACCCGCCGGGTCCCGGCCGGGTCGGTCCGTCTTGCCTCGGTCTCTGCGGCGTCGGTCTCTGCGGCGTCAGTCCTTCTTGCCGGAGGCGAGTTCGCGGCTGCGGTCGCGGGCGGCTTCGAGGGCGGCGATGAGGGCGGCCCGTACGCCGTGGTTCTCCAGTTCGCGGATGGCGTTGATGGTGGTGCCGGCGGGCGAGGTGACGTTCTCGCGGAGCTTCACCGGGTGTTCGCCGCTGTCGCGGAGCATGGTGGCGGCGCCGATCGCGGACTGGACGATGAGGTCGTGGGCCTTGTCGCGGGGCAGGCCGAGCAGGATGCCCGCGTCGGTCATGGCTTCGACCAGGTAGAAGAAGTACGCCGGTCCGGAGCCGGAGAGGGCCGTGCAGGCGTCCTGCTGGGACTCGGGGACGCGGAGGGTCTTGCCGACGGCGCCGAAGATCTCCTCAGCGTGGGCGAGGTGCTCGGCGGTGGCGTGGGTGCCGCCGGAGATGACGGACATGGCCTCGTCGACGAGGGCGGGGGTGTTCGTCATGACGCGGACGACGGGGGTGCCGGCGGTGAGGCGTTCCTCGACGAAGGCGGTGGTGATGCCGGCGGCGCCGCTGATGACGAGGCGGTCGGCGGGCACGTGCGGGGCGAGTTCGTCGAGGAGGGTGCCCATGTCCTGCGGTTTGACCGTGAGGATCAGGGTGTCGGCGGTCTTGGCTGCCTCGGCGTTGGTGACGGGGGTGACGCCGTAGCGGGTGCGGAGTTCGTCGGCCCGCTCCTGGCGGCGGGCGGTGACGAGGAGGTCGGCGGGTGCCCAACCGCCTCGGATCATTCCGCTGAGCAGGGCTTCGCCGATCTTGCCGGTGCCGAGGACTGCGACTTTCTGGGTCATGGCTGCGGGTGCCCTCCGGGGTGTACGTCGTCCGGGTCCATGGTCGCACCGGGGGTGGGGGTGGGTG
>NZ_JALLGL010000544.1 GCF_023072675.1 Streptomyces sp. XM83C | reverse complement strand
GGGCGGTGCCGGTCGCCGGACCGGCCGGGGCCGGGGGCCGGCGAGGCCTCGGCGTTCCGCCGGGACGTCAGGGCCTCCGCGCGGCGTCGGGGTGGCCTTGCCGGGCCGTCACAGGCCCAGCCGGCGCGCCAGGTCGGAGACGAACACGCCGTGCGGGTCGATCTCGGCGCGCAGTTCGCGGAAGTCGTCGACGCGGGGGTACATCGCGGTGAGCAGGTCGGGCCGGAGCCGGGAGTCCTTCGCGAGATAGACCCGGCCGCCCGCCGCGGCCACCTCCTCGTCCAGCTCGTCGAGGAACGCGGCGAGCCCCGGCAGGCCCGCCGGGATGTCCAGCGCGAGGGTCCAACCGGGCCGGGGGAAGGACAGCCAGCCTGGGTCGGCGTCCCCGAAGCGTTTCAGGACGGCGAGGAAGGACGGGCAGCGGCGCTCGGAGAGCCGGGCGACGATCCGGCGCAGGGTGTCCTCGTGGCCGTGTCCGACGACGAACTGGTACTGCACGAAGCCGCCGCGGCCGTAGATCCGGTTCCAGTGGGGGACGCCGTCGAGCGGGTGGAAGAACGCGGCCAGCGGCTGGAGTTCACCGGCGCGGGCGTGGGGCGCCTTGCGGTACCACAGCTCGTTGAACCAGCCCACCGTGCGCCGCGTCAGCAGCCCCTCGGGCAGCATCGGCGGCGGCGCGGGCAGCCGTGACGGGCGGAACGCGAGCGGGCGGTGGCGGGCCCGGCTGCCGGCGGGCAGCGCGTCGAGCGGGGCGTGGTCGCCGCGGGTGAGGACCGCGCGGCCCAGGGCGCCGCCGCGCGCCAGCAGGTCGATCCACGCGACCGAGTAGCGGTGGCGGTGGTCGGTGGCGGCGAGCCGGGCCAGCAGATCGTCGAGGTCGGCGGCCCGCTCGGTGTCCACCGTCATGTACGCGGTCTCCACGGGGTGCAGCTGGAGCGTGACGGTGAGGATGATCCCCGTCAGGCCCATCCCGCCGCAGGTCGCGTCGAACAGGGGGGTGCCGCGGCCGACGCTGTGCACGGCGCCGTCCGCGGTGAGCAGTTCGAAGGAGAGCACATGGCGGGAGAAGGAACCGGAGACGTGGTGGTTCTTGCCGTGGATGTCCGCGCCGAGCGCCCCGCCGACGGTGACATAGCGGGTGCCGGGGGTGACCGGGACGAACCAGCCGAGCGGCAGCAGCACCTCCATCAGCCGGTGCAGGGACACGCCCGCGTCGCACAGCAGGGTGCCGGTGTCGGCGTCGATGGCGTGGATGCGGTCCAGGCCCGTCATGTCGAGCACCGCGCCGCCGGCGTTCTGCGCGGCGTCGCCGTACGCCCGGCCGAGGCCGCGGGCGATGCCGCCGCGCGCCCCGCACGAGCGGACCGCGGCGACCGTCTCCTCGTAGCTGCGCGGGCGGATCAGCCGGGCCGCGGTGGGTGCGGTGCGGCCCCAGCCGGTGACGGGGACGGTGCGGGGAGCAGACATGCGGTGACCGTATCGTCCGGATATGCGCACTCTGTCGAGTGACATCCGGTTCGGCCATCGGTCCTCCCCGAAACGGGTGATTGGTGGTATGTCATGCAATATGTCCATAGCTTCGGGGTGGTGGGCGGGGAGAGTGGGGCCGCATGGAGGACCTCGACCACCGCACCCTCACCACGCCCCACCCCACCACCCCAGCCG
>NZ_JALLGL010000543.1 GCF_023072675.1 Streptomyces sp. XM83C | reverse complement strand
TCCCCGCGCCCCCCGCACGCATGACCCCGCCGAAACCGGGCACGCGAACCGGTACCCCCACGGGAGTTCCGGCAACGGCACACCCACCAGGCGGGCCGTCACGTCCCCCTCTCCCGGACCGACGGCCCGCCACCTTCGCCGTCCCGGCGGCCACCGGCGCCGGCACCTCCCCCCGTGCCGTTCCGCCGTGTCACCCGACGGTGGTCTGTGTGGTGGGCCACAGGGGCCCGGGCGTCCGGGATGCCGGATGCGCGATAGCCTGACCCGCGGATATCTCTTGACGCCAAGAGATCGATCATCCGAACCCCAGGGGCAGGGACGCCCCACCGCCAGCTGTCATACGGAGAACGCCATGACCCGCACTCCCGTGAACGTCACCGTCACCGGCGCGGCCGGCCAGATCGGTTACGCCCTGCTCTTCCGCATCGCCTCCGGCCAGCTGCTCGGCGCGGACGTGCCGGTCAAGCTGCGCCTCCTGGAGATCACTCCGGCCCTGAAGGCCGCCGAGGGCACCGCGATGGAGCTGGACGACTGCGCGTTCCCGCTGCTCCAGGGCATCGACATCACCGACGACCCGAACGTCGCCTTCGACGGCACCAACGTCGCCCTCCTCGTCGGCGCCCGCCCCCGTACCAAGGGCATGGAGCGCGGCGACCTGCTGGAGGCCAACGGCGGCATCTTCAAGCCGCAGGGCAAGGCCATCAACGACCACGCCGCGGACGACGTCAAGGTCCTCGTCGTCGGCAACCCGGCCAACACCAACGCGCTCATCGCGCAGGCCGCCGCGCCGGACGTACCGGCCGAGCGGTTCACCGCGATGACCCGCCTCGACCACAACCGCGCGCTGACCCAGCTCGCGAAGAAGGCCGGCGTCGGCGTCTCCGACATCTCCCGCCTGACCATCTGGGGCAACCACTCCGCCACCCAGTACCCGGACATCTTCAACGCCCGTATCGGCGGCAAGTCCGCGGCCGAGGTCGTCAACGACGAGAAGTGGCTCGCCGAGGACTTCATCCCGACCGTCGCCAAGCGCGGCGCCGCCATCATCGAGGCCCGCGGCGCCTCGTCGGCCGCGTCCGCCGCCAACGCCGCCATCGACCACATCTACACCTGGGTCAACGGCACCGCCGAGGGCGACTGGACCTCCATGGCCGTCCCGTCCGACGGTTCGTACGGTGTGCCGGAGGGCCTGATCTCCTCCTTCCCCGTCACCACCAAGGACGGCAAGTACGAGATCGTGCAGGGCCTCGACATCAACGAGTTCTCCCGCACCCGTATCGACGCCTCCGTGCAGGAGCTGTCGGAGGAGCGCGAGGCCGTCCGCGCCCTCGGCCTGATCTGACCCGACCCAGGCGGGTTCCGTCACGAACACGCACGTGCCTCGTTCCGGTTGCTTCCGGGACGGGGCACGTTGCCGTTTTCGCCGCTACCTTCGGGGTAGCCCGGTTCTGGGCTGATCGGGGTGATTTCCGGGGGGCGCGATGGCGATGGGCGGCTGGGGCGGACACGAGGGACACGAGGGCCAGGAAGGCCACGAGCAGTACGGCGGCCACGGCGACCGGCACGCCTACGGCCCGCAGCACGGCCCGAGCCAGGACAGTGGCCGGCCGCCGTGGCAGACGGGCGAACCGCAGCCGCCGGAGTGGGCGT
This sequence comes from Streptomyces sp. XM83C, assembly GCF_023072675.1. GTDB lineage: Bacteria > Actinomycetota > Actinomycetes > Streptomycetales > Streptomycetaceae > Streptomyces > Streptomyces thermocoprophilus. The sequence goes on along the minus strand of NZ_JALLGL010000543.1, from coordinate 58 downwards.
ACGCAGAGACCCAGGCCGGCGTCTCCTGGGTGACGCCCCCGCCCCAGCCCCCGACAAC
>NZ_JALLGL010000542.1 GCF_023072675.1 Streptomyces sp. XM83C | reverse complement strand
CGGAAGCTAAGCCTTACAGCGCCGATGGTACTGCAGGGGGGACCCTGTGGGAGAGTAGGACGCCGCCGAACGATTTTTCCGGGGAGCCCCGCACCATTTGGTGCGGGGCTTTCCGCATTTCAGGGACGTTTCAAGGACCGTGGAGAGAGCGAGTGGGGGCGCCGGCGGTCGTATATCGGGTGAGCGCCCGCCGGGCCGGGGCTACGGTGGCCCGTATGACAGTGAGCAGCAGGGGCGAGGTCGTCGTACGGGCGGTTCGGGCCGAGGAGTGGCCGGCCGTGAAGGCGTTGCGGTTGGACGCGCTGCGAGACCCCGTCGCCCACCTGGCCTTCCTGGAGGCGTACGACGACGCCGTCGCGGAGCCGGACGAGTTCTGGCAGGGCCGGGCGAGCCGGGCCTCGCACGAGGACGGCCCCGTGCGGCAGTTCGTGGCCGAGACCGGCGACGGCGTATGGGTCGGGACCGCCACCGTGCTGATCGAGGAAGCCGGTACCACGGACTGGGCCGGGTATCCCGTGGAGCGGAGACAGGGGCATGTCGTCGGCGTGTTCGTACAGCCCGCGTATCGGGGGACGGGCGTCACCGAGGCCGTGTTCGAGACGGCATTGGAGTGGGCCTGGGGGCGTGGCGCCGAGCGGGTGCGGCTGCTGGTGCACGAGGAGAACACGCGGGCCCAGGGCTTCTACCGCAAGGCCGGCTTCCGGCCCACAGGGGTGACCGTGCCGGTGCCGCACTCGCCCGAGCGGAGCGAGCTGGAGTACGTGATCGAGAAGGGGTGAACGTGCCCTCTCAGACCGGCAGTTCGTCGTGCGGCCAGCGGGACCTGGCCTGCTCGCGGGAGCGGAGCAGAGCCAGCGTCGGCAGGCCCCTGTCCGTGCCGTCGGCCAGCAGCTCCGGCAACTGGGGGAGCGGGGCCACGGCGGCCACGTCGTCGAGGACAAGCGCAAGTGGTGGGTCGAGCCGACCGGAGGATGACCGTTCGGCCATGCGCCGGCCGCGCTCGACCACGCTGGAGACGAGGGCCGTCAGGAGCGGCATCGCGCCCGGACGCGTCCTGGGGTCCTCGATGGATTCACCGACCACATAAAGCGTGCCCCCTTCAGCCACGAAGGAATCCAAGGCGAGGGCATCAGTTCGGTTCGGAGTGCAGGCCTCCCGCACATTGACGGTGAACAGGGCCGCCAGAGCGCGGGTGAGGAGCTCCTGGGCCATGTCGCGGCGGTCCGGGTGCGCGGTGAGCGCGGCCTCCAGCTCGCCTGCGGTGCCCGCCGCGGCCTTCGGGCTCGTGCGGAGAATCCGTACGGCGTCCTGGATCTGTGTGCCCTGCGCCCAGCGGTGGACATGGCGGACCGTGCGGCCGTCCACGGCGGCGGCGTGCAGATAGCTGCGCAGCAGCGTGACCGCGGTGTCGTACACCGCCTGGTCCAGGCGGGACGCCGGGCGGACCGGGGCGAGGAGTGCGACGGCGCGGTCCGCGGCTGTCTGCTTGTCGTCGCAGGCCGCTGTCGGTGACCAGTGGAGTCGGGCCGGGGTGTCGCAGATGTGCGTCGGGTCGTACAGGTGGACCGGGCCCAGTTTGGCGCGGGCGTCCTTCGTGTCCTGCCAGACGGCCGGGGACGACGTGACGACGAGGACCGGGCCGTCCGCGTCGCGGATCGCCTGCGTCGCGGCCGTGTGCCGGGCCGCCGGGGGGCCGTAGTGGACGGGGCCCTCGGGGCGGGGGCTCTCCCAGGC
>NZ_JALLGL010000541.1 GCF_023072675.1 Streptomyces sp. XM83C | reverse complement strand
CTCCCATGCCCTCGACGTCCCGCCTGCCCCCGGCATGCAGGGCCGCCGGTACGGGGTACTGCGGGCCGGAGGCGGTGGGGGTCGGTACGCGGCCCTGCATGCCGGGGGCAGGCGGGACGTCGAGGGCATGGGAGCGGTGGTCGGCTTGGTCGTGCAGGTTCCCGGCGCAGGGGGCGTGGCCGGACCCGGCACTGGGGACATGGCCGAGCCCGGCACGGGGTCCGAGGTCGGACGCGTCCCCCGGGCTCACGGCACCGGACGCGGGCGCCGCCGGATCGCCCGGCCGCCCGTCACGGCCCCCGCGCGCGGCCCGGCCGTCGGGCCCGCCCGTGCCCGTGCGGACGAACAGGTCGTCGTGCGGTACGTCGCCGGACCTCCCGTGCCCGGCCGGAGACCATGCCCCTCCCCCGCCGGAGCCGTGGACGGTCGGCCCGCACGGTCCGGGCCCGGTGGGGCGACCGCCGCAGGCCGCCGCCTCGCCGGGGCTACCAGGACGCGGCAGCCCGGCGCACGCGCCCTCGCCGGAAGGCGTCGTCTCGGGCCACTCCAGGGCCGTGTCGCAGGACACGGCGACGATACGGGCCGCGCGGGTGAGGGCGCGGCGAGCGGCGTCGGCGATGCCGGTGTCGTCCTCGCGGAGGTCGGCGCCGCGCAGCCAGAGCGTGGGCGCGGGGTCGCGGTCCTGGGCGCGGCGGGCGGCGAAGGCCGCGAGTTCCGTCGTACGGCCGCTGCCGGGCGGGCCGACCAGGGCGAGCACGGCGGCGTCCCCGGCGGTGAACTCGGCGAACTCTCTGAGGACAGCGGCGCGTTCGACGGGTTCGACGTCGGTGGTGCGGCCGTCGGCGGGGCCGTCCTGGCCGACGGAGGTGGCGGTCAGCTCCAGGACCCCGGCGAGGTTGAGGTCGGCGCCGTAGGCGGGCACGGTGGCGGCGTTGCGGGCCAGCAGGTCGGCGAGGGGCCCGTCGGCGGGGCGCAGCGGCACGGCGAACGCGGCGGCGGTGTGCCCGGCGGTCAGGGCGGTGGCGACGACTCCGACGACGGCGCCGGTCGCGGCGTCCAGGACGGGGGCGCCGGCCGCGCCGCCGCCGGGCCGCAGGGCGTCGCGGCCGGCGGTGCCGATGGCGAGTTCCAGGGCGTCGTCGAGGCGGTGGCGCCGGCCGTCGGCGGTGTGGTCGGCGCCGGTCGCGCCGAGCACGCGGGCCTCGCGCAGACAGCCGGCCGGTACGTGGACGTAGGTGCCCGCGTCGATGGTGTCCCGCGCGGTGATGGGCAGGGGCCGGCGTCCGAGGCCGTCGGTGCGGACGAGGGCGAGGGCGCGATGCGGCAGCGGGGTGACCGCGTCGGCGGTGATGTCGTCGCTGCGGCCGTCGGCGGTGCGCAGCAGGAGCGAGGGCAGGCCGGCGACGGTCTCGTGGGCGGTGATCAGGGTGCCGTGGTGGTCGGCGAGGAAGCCGAGGCCGCGGGGGCGTCCGGCGGGGTCGGCGACGAGGACGAGCCGGGTGTCCGGGAGGAGGGGTGCGTCGGCCGTGTGCCCGGCGTCCCGCGGGCCCCGTCCCGCCATGGTCGTCCCTCCGCCCCGCATGTGCCGTGGGCTCGTGCCCTTGCCTGTCCGGTTCGACGGTAGGCAGACGATGATCGGCGGGACAGTTCGCGTGACGAACGCGCCCCCGTGTGCTCCCCCGGTTCACTCCGAGCGCCCGTCCGGACGGGTGAATGGAGGGGGCGGCCTGGATACAGCTTAGGGG
>NZ_JALLGL010000540.1 GCF_023072675.1 Streptomyces sp. XM83C | reverse complement strand
GACTTCCCCCCGGGGCCCGGCGCCGCGGCGGGACGGGCGGCGGGGTCGACCTGGCGACGGAGATCACCGCGTCCCTCGTCGTCTTCCTGGTCGCCTTGCCGCTGTGCATCGGCGTCGCCGTCGCCTCCGGTGTCCCGGCCGAGCTGGGCATCGTCTCCGGGGTGATCGGCGGTCTGGTGGTGGGCGCGATCCGCGGCAGCACAATGCAGGTCAGCGGGCCCGCCGCCGGGCTCGCCGCGCTCGTCGCGGAGACCGTCGCGGAGAAGGGGGTGGCGGTCCTCGGGGTGATCGTGCTGTTCTCCGGCGTCCTGCAGATCGTGCTCGGTCTGGTCCGGCTCGGCCGGATGTTCCAGGCGATCTCCCTCGCCGTCGTCCAGGGCATGCTGGCCGGCATCGGACTGCCGCTGATGGTGAGCCAGCTCTATCCGATGTCCGACCGGAAGGCGCCCGGCACCCCGCTGGAGAACATGGCCGGGCTGCCGGGGCTGCTCTCCGGTGTGCTGTCCGACCCCCAGGCGCTGATCGCCGTCGTCCTCGGGGTGGTCACCATCGTGCTGAGCTTCCTGTGGAAGAAGGTCCCGGCGCCGCTGGGGAAGATCCCGGCCGCGCTGGTCGCCGTCGGCGTCGGCTGTGCGGTCGCGGCGCTGCCCGGCGTGCGGGTGAAGACCCTTCAGGTCGGCGATCTGGCCGCCGCCGTGCACTTTCCCGGGCCCGAGGAACTGGCGGGCCTCGCCGACCCGGCTGTCCTCACCTCCGTGCTGACCTTCACGGTCATCGCGTCGGCGGAGAGCCTGTTCACCGCCGCGGCCGTGGACCGTATGCACAGCGGTCCACGTACGCGGTACAACACCGAGCTGATCGCCCAGGGCACCGGCAACGCCGTGGCCGGGTTCCTCGGCGCGCTGCCCATCACCGCGGTGGTCGCCCGCAGTTCGGCGAACGTCCAGGCCGGCGCGCGCACGCGGCTGTCGCGGACGCTGCACGGCCTGTGGCTGCTCGCCTTCGCGCTGCTGCTGCCGCAGGTGCTCGCGCTGATCCCGATCTCGGTGCTGGCCGGGGTGCTGGTGCACAGCGGCTGGAAGCTGTTCGCGCCGGAGGAGTTCCCGAAGATGTGGCGGCAGGACCGGGGCGAGTTCGTCGTGATGACCGTGACCACGCTGGTGATCGTGGCGACGGCGCTGCTGGAGGGCGTGATCGTCGGGCTCGTCGCCGGGATCGTGCTGGCCGCGCTGCGCATGTCGCGGACCGTCGTCCGCCAGCACCTGGAGCAGGACACCGCGAAGGTCGTGATGGCGGGCAACGCGACGTTCCTCAGGCTGCCGCAGGTGATCGAGGCGCTGGAGAACGCCGCCGCGTCCGGCAGGCCGAGGATCCGCCTGGACCTGACCGGCGTGACCCATCTGGACCACGCCTGCCGCAACCAGGTCGAGGAGTTCACCGCCCAGCAGCGCAAGCTGGGGCTGCGCGTGGAGCTGCTCATGCCGGGTCCGGCGGACGCGCCCGAAGTGCCGGCCGTACCGCCGGAACAGCCGCGGAGCGCCCCGGCGGAGAGCGAGTTGCCGCCCGACCCGTTCCCGGGCCCCGGCGCCGAGTGGTTCTACCTGGACACGCGGCCCATGCCCGACGGGTACGCGGACGAGTACGCGGGCGGCCACCGGGGCGGGCACGACGGGCGCGCGGAGCGCTCCCCGCTGCCGGGCTGAGCCGGGCCCCCGGCGGAGGGATGCCGTCGGGGGCCCGGCTCAGCCCGGCAGCGG
>NZ_JALLGL010000053.1 GCF_023072675.1 Streptomyces sp. XM83C | reverse complement strand
CAGCGACTGCCCGACCGCTCGCACCGGGGTCGCCCCGTGGACCTGGGCCGTCGACGGCCCGCAGCCGCCCGCGGCGGGAAGGGGGCGTGTCGGGGGGTGCCCGCCCGCAGCGTGCGGCGAAAACGCAGGGCACGAATGTGAGGCACAGAGCGTCGCACCGAGGACGGACACCCCCCGGCGCGCACCCGACCCACCCACTGGACGGACGGCGCTACCGCAACCACGCACCCTCGGACACAGGCCGCCGCAGGCACTCAGGGGCGCGGGGAACTGCGCGAGAACCCCCCACCGGCCCGCAGGTGGAAGCGATGGCTCTGCCACACCAAGGGGCGCGGGGAACTGCGCGAACGCCCCACAGGCCCGCAGGTGGAAACGAAACCGCAAGCAAAAAGGAGGCGCGGGGAACTGCGCGAACGCCCCACAGGCCCGCAGGTGAAAACGAAACCGCAAGGAAAAAGGACGCGCGAACGCCACCCAGCAGGCCGCAGTGAGACGCGAAGCCCCGGGCCCGCGTGCCGTCAGGACAGTTGGCGGGGCAGGGGTGTCGCGTGTGTGACGATCAGGCCGGACACCGCACGTGTCAGCGCGACGTACAGGCGTCGCAGGCCCGTCCGCTCGTCCGGCTCCCCGTCGACGACGGCCTGCGGCTCGTCCAGCACGACATAGTCGTACTCGAGGCCCTTCGCCAGCGACGCCGGCACCAGCGTCAGCCGCGTCTCCCGCGTGGTCTCCTCACCCGGCGCGAGATACCCGACCCCCGCCTCCCGCAGCGCCTCCGCCAGCCCCGCGATCCGCGCGTCCGCGGCGATCAGGCCGACGGAGCCCTCGTTCCGCAGCAGTTCCTCGCACGCCGACACCACGTCCCGGGTCCCGCCGGCCGGCCGTACCTCGAAGAACCCGGGATTCTCACGGACGGACGCCACCGGCGTCAGCCCGGGCGCGATGTGCGGCAGCAGCCGGGACGCGTACGTGATGACATCGGTCGGCACGCGGAAACCGGCGGTCAGTTCCTCGATCACCGCGTCCGGCTTGCCGAGGTGCGCGAGCGCCTCCTCCCAGCCGCGTGTCGCCCACGGCGTCGTGCCCTGCGCGAGGTCGCCGAGGACGGTCGCGGAACCGGTGCTGCACCGGCGTCCGACGGCCCGGTACTGCATGGGGGACAGGTCCTGCGCCTCGTCGAGCACGACATGCCCGAGGGAGTGGGTGCGCTGCACGAGGTCGCTCGCCTCGTCGATGAGCACCGCGTCGGCCGCCGACCATTTCGCGGACTTCACGCTGCGGGCCGGCTTGGCCCACAGGATCGCCTTCTGCTCGTCGGCGTCGAGGACACCGTCGGCGTGTTCGGCGAGGAAGTCGGGGTCGGACAGCAGCCGCAGGACGAGCTTGGCCGGGTCGACGGCCGGCCAGATCGTCTTCACGGCGGCCTTCACGGCGGCGCTGCGCGCCACGGCGTCCTGCACCCGGTCGTCGGGGGCCTCACCGGCGCGTTCCATCTGTACGAGGACGGCGTGCGCGATGCGCTGGGGCAGCGCGTCGCGGGCGGCGCCGTAGCGGATGTCACGGTCGAGCAGCTCGCGTACGACGTCCTCGATCTCGTACGCCGGGACCCGCCACCGCCGTGAGCCGCGCACCACGACGACGGGCTCGGTCGGCATGGTCACGTGGGAGTACAGGGCGCGCCGCAGCACCTCGGCCATGCGGGCGTCGCCCTTGACGACGGCGGCGGACGCGTCGTCGGTGCCGCGCACCTCGACGTGGGCGACGAGGTCGTCGACGGTGGCCTGTTGCACGGACAGCTCGCCGAGCGCGGGGAGTACCTGCTCGATGTAGTGGAGGAAGGACCGGTTGGGCCCGATGACGAGAGTGCCGGTGCGGGCGAGCCGCTCGCGGTGCGCGTACAGCAGGTAGGCGACGCGGTGCAGGCCGACGGCGGTCTTTCCGGTGCCGGGCCCTCCCTGCACGCAGACGGTGCCGCCGAGCCCGGAGCGGACGATCTCGTCCTGCTCGGGCTGGATAGTGGCGACGATGTCGCGCATGGGGCCGACGCGCGGCCGTTCGATCTCCTGCTGGAGCAGCCGGCTGGTACGGGCGACCTCGGCCGGGTCGGACAGATGCTCGTCCTCGTACGCGGTGAGGTCACCGCCGGTGTAGCCGAAGCGGCGGCGCAGCCCGATGTCCATGGGGTCCTTCTTCGACGCCCGGTAGAACGGCTGCGAGACCGGCGCACGCCAGTCGATGACCATGGGGTCGCCGTCGGCGTCGTGGACGTGCCGCCGCCCGATGTAGAAACGCTCGCCCTCGGCACCCTCGGCCTTGTCGGAGCCGGGCGCGTGCAGATAGTCGAGGCGGCCGAAGAACAGCGGGGTGTCGCTGAGGTCGGCGAGGGCCTTGATGCGTTCGTCGATCTGGTGGGCGAGGGCCGCTGCGTTGACCCAGTTCGCGGTGACGTCGCTGATGTCGAGCGATTCGACGTCCTCGCGCATGGCGCGCAGCGCGGCGCGGGACCTGGCGAGATGGGCGCGCTCCCGGGCCAGGGGATCGTCGGCGGACTGGGAGACGGGCGTGGACAAGGGGGTGCCTCCGGAAAACCTGCTGCTGTGACTCCTGGATGAGTGATCGGGCCGGCCGGTTTCCGACCGGTCGGCGGCACTCCGGCGAGGGAGGCGGGCAAGAGCGGAGATTCTAGGCGAGCGCCGGAGGCGGAGGCGAATGGATTTTTCCGCCGGGGCAGTGGACCTTCCCGAGACGCCGGACACGCCGAGGCGAACGAAATGCCGAGACGCCGGACACGCCGAGACGACGCACACGCCGAGGCGAACGGACACGCCGAGGCGGACGGACGCGCCGAGGCGGACGGCACGCCGGGAGGCCGGGCCACCCCGGGAGACCCGGCCGCCCCGAGGGCGACGGACACCCCGGGCCGCAGACACACCGGGACCCCGCACGCTCCGGTACTGCACAGGCGTACGGGGTCCAGGACAGGCAGGGCGGACAGCGGACGGAACGGAACGGCTCAGGCCGAGCCGTCCGCTCCCGGCCCCAGCCTGCGCCACTCCTCCGCCGAGCTGGGCGGCAGCAGGTCGGCCGAGGCGGGCCGGTCGGCGTCCAGCACCTCGGTGGCGACGCGGACGAAATCCCACGTGTCGACCGCCGGGTCGGCCGGGTCGAGCAGGCCGCACAGCTCGTCCCAGGAGAGGCGGGCACCACCTGAGACAGCGGTCGTGATACGGCCCAGGGCTTCCGCGTCGGTGACGGCTTCGAGCCGTTTCAGGGCGGCGTCGAGGTCGAAGTCGTTGGCGGGCAGTTCGGCTTCGAGGCGGGCCACCTCCTCGTACGCCTGCTGCCGTGCCGTCTCCGGGTCGGCGTCGCGGACGCGGGTGAGCAGCGCGCGCCGCTCGGGCCGGTCGAGGAAGATGCCGACCTCGCGGACGATGTCGGCGGGCTCGTCGGCCACATGCACAAAGTTGATGATCTTGTTGGGCGGGTCGAGGACCGTGCGCAGATGCTCGGGGCCGCGTGCCTCGGGGTCGGCGGAGCCCTTGAGGTCGGCGAGCCGTACCGAGCCGGGGACGGCGGGGTCGTACCGCTCGTCGTGGACGATCAGCAGCAGGGACTCGGTGACGCTGTGCATGAGCGTCATCAGCGCGAGCCGGTCGGTGGTGTAGACGTGCCAGTTGTAGCGCCACAGCTCGCGCATGGAGTGCCGGTTGTGCCGGATGCGGGCGCTGCCGAGGATGCTGAAGCCCTGGTCGGAGAGGTAGCGCAGGGTGCGGTCGGCGCGGCGGGCGGCCATGCCGTCACATTTGAAGCTGAGTAGCCCGAGCGGCCCGAGCGCCGCCGCGGCGGTACCGGCGGCCTCCCGGGCGCCGGAGTCCCCCGCGGCGGGCGTGCCGCCGGCGGGCGGCTGCCCCCCGAACACGTCGAGCGCGTCGGCCCAGCACTCGCGGAAGTACAGGTCCTCGGCGAAGAGTTCGCGTTTCGTCGCCGAGACGGTCAGCGCGGACCACTGCGCCTCGTCGGGGACCCTGGGGTCGTGTGCTGCGGGTGTGCTGGTCATGCGGTCGCTCGCTTCCAGGACTGCGGGTCGGGGTTGGTGAGCACCTTGGGGTGGCCGGGTTCGTCGTACTCGATGACGTAGGTGCCCAGGACCGCCAGGTCCCACCGGTCGGGGCGGGCGCCGAGGGCCTTGAGACCGGCGGCGAACGGCCGCCAGGCGACGCGCTCACCGCGTTCCATGCGCGCCAGCGCGTCCCGGACGCCGGCGCTCGCCGGTCCGGGCCCGCCGGTGCCGGCCTCGGCGGCGTCGACCGCCTCGGTGACGGCGCGCAGGGCGTCGGCGAGGGCGAGGGAGCGGCCGGGCGCGGGATGGTCGCGCAGGGCGCGGTCCAGGGTGGCCTTGTCCCGCGGTGCCAGGTCGCCGGAGGCGAGCGCGGCGTACAGGTCGCGGCGGGCGGACTCGCCGAACAGCAGGCCGAGTTCACGCAGCAGGTCGGCCGGCTCGTCGGCGACGTGCAGCTGGCTGAGGACCCGGTTCGGCTGGCCGAGCAGGCTGCGCAGGGTGCCGGGCCGCTGCGCCTCCAGCGTGGCCGACCCCTTCAGCGTGGACATCCGTACCGTGGCGGGCAGTTCATGGCCGGGCCCGCTGCGCAGCAGCAGCACGAGGGCGGGGCCGGAGCCGAGGATCAGATCATTGACGGCGAGCCGGTCGAGGGTGGCCGAGGTGAGCTGGTAGCGCCACAACTCCCGCCAGTGGTGGCCCTCGAAGCGGAAGTCGCGTACCGCGGCCACCTCGAAGTCGTGCTCGGTGACGAACTTCAGCACCGGTTCCAGTCTGGCCGCGGCCAGCCCGTCCGGCTTGAGCATCAGCAGGGCGGTCTCCCGCAGTACGACGGGCAGCCGCTGCGGGCCAAGGATCTCCTCGGCGTCCCGCAGCCCCTCGCGGAACCAGGTCTCACGGGCGTACAGTTCCTGCTTCTTCTGACTGCGTGTCAGCTCCGACCAGTCGAGCGTTCCCATCGGGCCCTTCCGCCGTGCCGGTGTGTCGTCGTGCAGGCAGTGTCGGCCGCGTCCGTCGGGTCCGCCGCGTCCGCCGTGTCCGTGCGGGTGCCCCTGCCGGTCCGTCAGATCTGCCGTCGTCCGGGACTCTAGCAGGCAGCGTATTTCGCGACGGAATCACATGAGACGTGATTTGGGATTGCGGCCCCGGCGCCCCTCCAGACGAGACAACTTCGATGTTTGAAACCCGCACCTGTGGTGTCCGGCAGGGGCGCCCCGGGTCAATCCGGACATCTTCGGCGGGGCGCGGGTTCCGGTACGGCCGCCGGTCCCGGTCCAGGTAAAGAAATGGCAGGGTGAATACATGTCGGGCGGCCCTTGCGTCCCTTGACGGTCACTGTCGGCGTCCGGTTAATTCCGGGCTGCGGGAAATACCTTCCCGTTCCGACACACAAGGAGGGTGGTTCACATGCGTGAAGCTGTTTCCACCGCTGTGCAGAGCAGCAACTTCAACCTGAAGAACGAGCTGGTCGAGCTCATTCCTTCCGGTGTTGCCGCCGAGCGCGCCGTCATGGGCGTCCGTGAGCTGGAGGCGTTCCGCGCCGCCGGTTCCTTCGTGCCGGCCTCGAAGCACGGCCTCGAGGTCATCACCGGCGCGAGCTGCGAGACCGGCGCCCAGTGATCCGCCGCCGGGCGGGTCGTCGGCCTCGGCCGGCGCCCGCCCGGCGCTTGCAGCGCCGTACCCGAACCACCTGGGAGCCTCCCGACTCCCCCCTCGGAACCCCGGGAGCCGGCCGCTCCCTCCCGAAGCCTCCCGCTCCCGGGAGCGTGCCGCTCCCCCCAGAGCCTCCCGCTCACCGGAGCGCGCCGCTCCTCCCGGAGCCCCCGCTCCCTGATCTCCCGCTTTTCGTCGCGCCGGATAGGACAAGGTCATGACCGACACTTCTTCTCGCGAGCTTCCCAAGGTTTCCGTTGTGACCTCGCACGGTCGGCAGCTGCTGAGCGGTGGGGCCGACGAGCGTCTGATCGACATCCTCGGCCGCAATCACGTGCCGTGGTCCGCGGTGGCCGCCTATGTGGTGCCGAAATCCGGTGGCGACCCGCGACTTTCGCCCTCCCTCGACCGTACGCTCGCCGATTTCGACGACGCCTCGGAAATCCTGCTGTACTTCAACCGGAACGTGAATCCGTTCAATTTCTCGATCGAGAATTTCAAGACGATCGAGAGCGACAACCCCGGCAGCGAGGCCACCGAGTACGTGTACCAGCGCCTCGACAACGAGACGGGCCTCGCCGAGTCGTTCCTGAAGAAGCTCAGCCCCGAGGAGTGCCGGCAGATCATCGCCGACCGCGTCGGCGACACCGTGCGCGCCGCCGTCCCGCAGGGCGCGGACCTGGTCGTCGGTGTCAGCGGCGGCGGCGACAGCAACGCCCTGCTGTACGGCCTGAGCCAGCTCGCCGACCACGGCATCCGCGTCCACCCGGTGATCCTCAAGGGCATCCCCGACTGGGACGCCGGGGTGCCGCGCGCCGAGGCGCTCTGCGAGAAGTACGGCCTCGAACTGACCGTCATGGAAGCCGAGGAGGTGAAGCAGCTCCTCGGCATCCCCGCCGACTCGGTCGATCTGATCGACCGGTTCGAGCGCGAGTTCCAGGGCGACGACTTCGAGTTCCTCGGCACGCTGCTGATCCGGCTCGCGCTGTCGAAGGCGGCCCGCGACCTCGGCACCCCGTACATCGCGACCGGGGTGAACCTGGAGGACATCGTCTGCGAGAACCTCTACCGGGTCACGACCGGGCTGAAGCCGGCCTCGTTCCCGTCCCGGAAGATCGGCGACGTGACGCTGGTCCTGCCGCTGTGGCTGTGCCCCAAGCGGATCATCGACGGCTGCTTCCCGAAGTACTCCCTGGAGAACTACGACGCCCGCTACCCCTGCTTCTCGCTGGGCCGCAACCTGTACTACAGCGTCGTCTACGCCATGCAGTCCCAGTTCCCCGGCTATCTGGAGCAGGTGGCGCGCGGCCTGTCGCAGCTCAGCCAGCAGGACCCGGTCGAGTACACGTACAACGAGCAGCTCGGCTTCCACGTGGAGCGCACCGTGCCGTTCCCGCTGCTGCGCAAGTTCCAGAAGATGCTCAGCGGTGCACAGCCGGCCGTCGGCTGACGCGGCGGGACGGCAGGGATGACGGCGCACACCGTCGCGGTGGTGGGCGGCGGCCCGATGTGCACGTACGCCGTTGCGCATCTGGCCGCCGTACTGCCCGACGCCCCTCCGGCGGGCCCGGTCCGGATCGTCGTGCTGGAGCGCGGCGGCCGGGCCGGGGCCGGTGAGGTGCACAGCGACACCCAGACTCCGGTCGGCTATCTGAACCGGGTGACGGGGCAGATCGCCTTCGCGCCCGACGAGTCCAGCGATCCGCCGCGCAAGCTGCTGCCGGCGGAGCTGCGGCCCACGTTCCAGCAGTGGTGCGCGGAGCGGTACGCGCGCACCGGGCACCCGGACTTCCTGCTGCGGGCCGACGAGGTGCCCCGCCGGTATGTGCACGGGCTGGCGCTGCGGGAGATGTTCCTCTCCTACGTCGCCCGGCTCGACTCCGTGCCCGGGGTGCGGGTCGAGGTGCGTACCGCGGAGGTCACGTCGGTGCGCAGGACGGGCGGTGCGGGCCCGGAGGACCGGTTCGTGCTGCGTACGGCCGACGGTGCCGAACTCGCAGCCGACCAGGTGCTGTTCGTCACCGGCCACTCGTGGAACCGGCCAGCGCCGGGCAGCGAGGAGGAGCGGCTCGCCGCGCACGCCGGCTATGTGCCGACGCCGTACCCGCTGGCGGAGCGGCTGACCGAGCGGGCCGTGCCGCCGGGCCGGCCGGTCGCGGTGCGCGGGCTCGGCCTCACCGCGATCGATGTGCTGCTCCAGCTGACGGAGGGCCGCGGCGGAACGTTCGTACCGGACGAGCAGGCCGGTCCGCACGGGCTGCGCTATGTCCCGGCCGGCCGGGAACCGTCCGTGGTCGTCGCGGTCAGCCCCAGCGGCGTGCCGGTGTCGGGCCGGCCGGTCAACCGCAAGGTGGCCGACCCGAGCCTGGAGCACACCGGGGTGTTCTTCACCGTCGACGCGGTACGCACCCTGCGCGCCACGGCCGGTGCGCGGATGCGGGACGGGCGTCTCGCCCTCGACTTCGACCTGCATCTGTTCCCGCTGGTCGTCCTGGAGATGGCGTGGGTGCACAACCGCACCCTGCGCGGCGACGCCGTCGCGGACCGGCTGCGGGCGGCGGTGGAGCCGCTGTACCGGGACTTCCTCGCCGGCCGGGCACCGTGGGGCGAGGCCGGGGCCGATGCGCTGATCGCCGCCCTGGAGGCGCCCCTCGACGGGCCGACAGGCGAGGGGCCGGCGGACGGCGACAGGCGGTCGGACGCCACCGGCGCCCGCTTCGACTGGCGGGCGGTGCACGACCCCCTCCCCGCCGGGTCCGCGCGCACCGGCGACGACGGCGCCGACTGGGCCCGCCGCACCGCCGACCATATGCGCCGCGACCATCTGGACGCGCTGGAGGGCAACCTCCGCAACGCGGTCAAGGCGGCCTGCGACGGGGTGTGGCGGGATCTGCGGCCGGTGTTCGCGGAGGCCGTGGACTTCGGCGGGCTCACCCCGGACTCCCACCGACGGTTCGTCCGCACCCACATGCGGTACTACAACCGGCTGTCCAACGGCGCCGGTACGGAGCCGATGCGCAAGGTGCTGGCGCTGCTCGACGCGGGACTGATCGACCTGTCGGTGGGGCCGGAACCCGAGGTGGCGCCCGCCGCCGACGGGCGGGCCGGGTTCACCGTGACCGGCGGACGCACGGGCGTGGTCCGCCGCGTGGACACGGTGGTGGAGGGCCGGGTCCACCCCTTCGACGCGCGACGCGACGTGCTGCCGCTGTACCGGTCGCTGCTCGACGAGGGCCTGGTGCAGCTCTGGCGCAACACCGGACCGGCACGACCGGACGGCACGGACACCGGCCGCGAGGCCCCGGACGCCCACCGCGAGACCCCGGAAACCCGGGACACCCCGCACGCCTCGGCCACGTCGGGCACCTCGGCCACCCCGGCCACCCCGGGCACCTCGGCCACCCCGGGCACCCCGGCCACCGAGGACCCGGCCGATTTCGTCCCCGGCGCCCTCCACCTCGACGACCGCTTCCACCCGGTGCTGCCCGGCGGCGGCACCGAACCCCGCCTCACCTTCCTCGGCGCGCCCGCCGAGGGCCTGCGGGTCTTCCAGCAGAGCGCCGCCCGCCCGTACTGCAACAGCTCGGTCCTCGCGGTCGCCGCCGAGTGGGCCGAGGAGGCCGTACGGCGCATGCCGGGCGGTGAGGACGCGCGTACGCCCGCCGCCCCGCACCACACCGCCGACGCGACGACGAAGGGCTGAACCGTTGACACGCCACTCCCATATGCGGCTCGGGGCCTTCCTCTACCCGACCGGCTACCACGTGGCCGCCTGGCGGCACCCGGCCGTGCCGGCCGACGCCGGGGTGAACTTCGCGCACTACGCGGAGCTGGCCCGCACCGCCGAGCGCGGCCGGATGGACTTCCTGTTCCTGCCGGACAGTTCGGCGATGCGCGGCGACGACATGGACGCGCTCAGCCGCACCGCCATCCGGTACGTGGCCCAGTTCGAGCCGCTGACGCTGCTCGGCGCGCTCGCCGGGGTCACCGAGCGGATCGGGCTGACGGCCACCGTGTCCTCCACGTACACCGAGCCGTACCACATCGCCCGCATGATCGCCTCGCTCGACCACATCAGCGGCGGACGCGCCGGCTGGAACCTGGTCACCTCCCAGAACCCGTTCGAGGCGTACAACTTCGGCCTGCCGGAACACCCCGAGCACGACGCCCGCTACGCCCGCGCCTCCGAGTACGCGCAGATCGTCAAGGGCCTGTGGGACACCTGGTCGGACGGGGCGTGGCTGGGCGACAAGGACGCGGGCCGGTTCTTCGACCCGGACGGGGTGCGCCCGCTGCACCACAGCGGCGAGCACTTCTCGGTGCGCGGCCCGCTGAACATGCCGCGACCGCCGCAGGGGCATCCGGTGACCATCCAGGCGGGGTCCTCCGAGCCGGGCCGTGATCTGGCCGCGTCCGTCGCCGACGTGGTGTTCACCGCGCAGCACTCCCGTGAGCAGGCTCTGCTGTTCGCGGAGGACGTGCGGGCGCGCGCCGTGAAGGCGGGCCGCGACCCCGAGTCGGTGGTGATCCTCGCCGGGGTGTTCCCGTACGTGGCGCCGACCCGCGCCGAGGCCGAGGCGAAGGTGGAACGCCTTCAGGACCTGATCGACCCGCATGTGGGTCTCGCGCTGCTCTCCAGCGAGCTGGGCCATGTCGATCTGTCGGGCTGCGACCCGGACGGCCCGCTGCCGGACATCCCCGTCTCCAACGCGGGCCGCTCCCGCCGCGATCTGCTGGTGCGGATGGCCGCCGAGGAGGGGCTGACGGTACGGCAGCTGTACAAGCGGGTCGCGGGCTCGCGCGGTCACCGGCAGGTGGTGGGCACGCCCGAGTCGGTCGCGGACGACCTGGAGGACTGGTTCCGCAGCGGCGCCGCCGACGGCTTCATCGTGATGCCTCCCCAACTGCCCGGCGGGCTGGACGACTTCGTGGACCTCGTGCTGCCGGAGCTGCGGCGGCGCGGCCTGTTCCGCACCGAGTACGAGGGCAGGACGCTCCGCGACCATCTGGGACTGGAAAGGCCGGCCCGGTGAGCGCGGCGGCACACGGCGACGACCGTGCCAGGGCGGCCGAGTTCGACCTGGTCGCGGCCCGTGCGGGGCTGCCCGTCCCGGCGGAGTGGCGGGCCGGCGCGGTCGCCTCGTACGCCGAACTGATGGCTTTCGCCGCCCTGCTGCGCACCCCGGACAGGCCGCCGGGCAGCGAACCGGCGGCGGTGTACCGCGTGGAGGCGCACACGGAGTACGAGGAGTACGACGCCGAGGTCCGCGAGGCCGAGGAGCACGACCCGGAGCCGCCCGGCATCGAGGGCGGCGGGACCGGAGGGCACGACAGGACCGTGAGGGAAGGAAACGGGCGTTGACGACCACGACCACCGCGGAGGCGACCTTCCCGGCCCCCGCTTCCGTCCCGCCGCGCGCCCTGCACGAACTGTCGGTCGCCGAGGCGGGCGCTCTGCTGCGGGCGGGCCGGCTGTCCGCGACGGAACTGACCCGGTACACCCTGGCCCGTATCGAGGAGCTGAACCCCCGCCTGCACGCCTTCGTCACCATCACCGCCGAACGCGCGCTGCGGGACGCTGCCCGCGCCGACCGGGAGCTGGCGGCAGGGCTGGACCGGGGCCCGATGCACGGCATCCCGTACGCGCTGAAGGACATCTTCGACACCCGCGGCATCCGCACCACCAGCCACTCCTGGCTGATGGCGGACCATGTGCCGCAGGAGGACGCGGAGGCCGAGGCGCGGCTCGCGGCGGGCGGCGGGGTGCTGGTGGGGAAACTGGCGACGCACGAGTTCGCGCTGGGCGGGCCCAGCCCCGAGCTGCCGTTCCCGCCCGCCCGCAACCCGTGGAACACCGACCACTTCACCGGCGCCTCGTCCTCCGGGGCGGGCGCGGCGGTCGCGGCCGGGCTGGTGCGGGTGGCGATCGGCTCCGACACCAGCGGCTCGGTGCGCGGCCCCGCCTGCCACTGCGGCACGGTCGGGCTGAAACCGACGTACGGGCTGGTGTCGCGGCGCGGCGCGTTCCCGCTGTCGTACGCGCTGGACCACATCGGGCCGCTCGGCTGGACCGTGGCGGACACGGCGCTCGCCACCCAGGTCATCGCCGGGTACGACCCGCTCGACCCCGGCAGTGTGCGGCGGGAGGTGCCCGATCTGACGGCGGGGCTGGGACTCGGCGTGGAGGGGCTGCGGATCGCGTACTCGCCGTGCTGGTTCCGCGACGATGCGGCGACCTCGCCGGAGGTGACCGCCGCGATCGAGCGGGTGCTGGGGGAGCTGGCGGCGCGCGGCGCGGAGGTCGGCGAGGTGGAGCTGCCGCCGTACCGGCTGTTCAACGCGTGCGGCCGGGTCATCATGGCGGCTGAGGCGTACGCCGTCCACGAGACCGACCTGCGGACGCGGCCCGAGAAGTACGGGCGCTACACCTACCAGCGGATCGCGCCCGCCGTCGGGCTGTCCGCCGCCGACCTGGTGCAGGCGCACCGGATGCGGCAGGAACTGGCCCGCGCGCTGCACCGGGCGGTGTTCGAGAGGTACGACGTGCTGGTGACCGCGACCGGTCTGGCGCCGGCGCCCCGCCTGGACGCGTTCCCCACCGACTGGCCGCCGCCGCGTGAGCTGACGGCGATGCAGACGATCCCGTTCAACGTGACCGGGCATCCCGCGCTGGCCCTGCCGACGGGCCTGTCCGCGTCGGGCCTGCCGCTCGGCATGCAGATCGCGGGCCGCCCCTTCGACGAGCCGACGGTCCTGCGCGTGGGCGCCGCGGTGGAGGCGATCACCACCCACCCGACCCGCCGCCCCCCGACATCGGCGACGGCACCGGGGCCGGACGGGCGGGGGTGACCGGGCCCCCGTGACGGCCCGCGTGTCGGCGTCCGCCCCCGGTCAGCCCTGCGTGACCCAGCCCGACTCCAGCAGCGCGTCGAAGAGGACGGCCGTGGTGTCGGGTGGGAGGGGGCGGCGGAGGGCGTAGGAGGCGTCCGTGATCACCGATGCGCGGTCGCGGCGGCCGTCGGCCCTGATGGCGAGGTTGAACAGCACCGACAGGTGGTGCTTGTCCTCGGCGATCATCCCGCCCAGCCGGGCCCGGCTCGCGGGCGGCAGCGTGCCCAGCATGGCCCGCAGGTTCAGCGGCCCGTCCCAGGCGCGCCGCACCGGCCGACCGCCGCCCACCAGCGCCGGGTCATCTCCGGTTCGGCCCTCGGCCAGTGCCCGCGCCTCCTCCACGGGCGCCCCGGCGGCCAGTGCGCGCAGGGCGGCGGCGCGGCGGTCGACGTGGGCGGCGAGGCCCCGCCCCCAGTCGGTGCCGGCCCGGCCCAGCCGCTGTACCGTGTCCTCGGCCGCCGACCGTTCCGCCGCGCACCAGCGGTCCACGACGTCCGTCAGCACCGCCCGCGACGGCCCGCTGCAGGCGAGGGTGTGGGCGAGGGCGGCGCCTGCCGTGGTGGCGCGGATCATCTCCACCCGCGACACCTTGTCGAGGCTGTCGGCCGCCGAGTGGTTGAAACGGTCTGCGGGATGGCAGAACTGCACGGCCGGCCGGTCCACCGACGGGTCGGCGTACAGCGCGTGATCGGAGAAGCCGAGGAACGGCGACGGCGACCAGGTGCCGGGGCTGTGCGCGGTGGCCGCGAAGACCCGGTCGACGACATGCTCGGCGAGCGGCGCGAGCAGCGTGGGCGTGGTCTCCGGCGGGCGTTCCACGACGAACGGCGAACGGCACAGCGCCTGGTCCTCGCCGACCATGTCCAGGTTGATCAGCGCCTCCGGCAGCGGCCCGCCGCCCGCCCGCGAACGGCCGTGCAGCACGGCCGCGTTGCCGAGGAACTCGGCGCCCCAGAAGAAGCGGATCGCGTGCCGCGTACCGGCCCGCGCGTCGGCGCGCCGCCACCGGGACAGCGCGGCGGCGGCACCGAGCAGGGCGGCCACACCGGAGGCGTTGTCGTTGGCGCTGGGGCGGGGGTGGCACAGGTGGGCGGTCAGCCAGATCTCGCCGCCGCTGCCGTCGCCGGGCAGCACGCCGCTCACCACCGGCATCGCCGCGGTCCGGTCGATGGTCACCTCGGCCCGTACGACCGCGCCCCGCCCGGCCGCCGAGGCCAGCAGCCGGAATTGCTCGGGGGTGACGCTGAACCCGAACAGGGCGCTGTCCGGCGGCAGTTCGATCCGCCCGGGATGCTGCCCCACGCCGTCCGGACGCTGCCCCGAGCCGTCGGGATGCCGCCCCGCGCCGCCCCGCTCCCGGTCGTCGCCCGTGCCCTTCCACGGGGCGTCCGTGATCAGGCCGAGCGCGCCCGCGGCCGTGAGGTCGGCCAGCAGCGACCCGCGCAGATACGCGGCACGGTCCACCAGCGCCACCGCGCCGGCCACCGCCGGACCGGGCGGCCCGTCGCCGGTGACGGGCACCAGGGGCGCGGTGACGCCGCCCGCCGGGGTGGGCGCCGAGTAGGTCGCCACCGTGAAGGGCTGCCCGGCGTGGTCCAGGGCCAGCAGCGGCGGGGCAGCCGCGTCGCGCCCCGCGTGGACGGTGAGGCGGGCGGTGAGCGGCGTCCAGGAGACCGGCGCGCGGAACGACCACCACTGGGCGCGGCCGTCGGCGTTGTACCGGTCGACGGTGACGTCGGTCAGTCCGGCGGCCTCGGCGGCGTCGGCGACCACGGCGGCGGCCCGTTCCAGCCCGAGCGAGGCCTGGTACCGGTCGTGGGCGGCCACGCGCGCCACATGCCCCATCACCTCGTCGGCCGGTACGGCACGCAGCACGCTCTCCACGGGCACATCAGCCACGGAATTCCCCCCGAAAAATACGGCCGGAACGGTTTTCGGTTTCCCGGAAGACCTTACGCGCCGCATGGCCGCTCCCTCCATACGGGCCCCGTCCGGACCGCCGTAATGCGCGATCCGTCTCACGTCGTCGCCGCCCTTTCTCCTCGCCCGCCCGGCGAGTCGCCGCCATGATCCCCGCCACCACCTGCACAAACGTCAACTGGGCCGTGCCGGAAGGGGAGTTGCTTGTCTCACGTGGCGCTTGACGGCCGCGCCCGCCGACTGTTGCATTCCCCGCGTCGATATCGAGGAATGCGCGTCCCGCGGTATTACCGCTATTCGCCGTTCCGTGACACGCGTGGGAGGTGAATGTAATGCGCAAGTACACCAAGCCGGCTGCCAAGGAGGTCACCTCCGGCACCGTCCTCAAGGTCGTCGTCTGAGTCCCGCACGGGAACGCGACGAGCCGCGCCCGGCTCCGGCCGGGCGCGGTGGTCCTTTCCGCACCGGTGCCCCCGGCCGCCCGCGGCGGCGGCCCGGCTCGCATCCGTGTCCCATCTCCGCAGCGAGCGAGGTAGTTGTATGTGTGGCCTGACCGGGATCGCGCGGGTCGACGGCCGTCCCGTCGGCGACGAGGCGGACGGCCTGCTCCGCCGCATGGCACGCGCCGTGGCCCACCGCGGCCCCGACGACGAGACGTACTTCCGGTCCGGCCCCCTCGGCCTGGGCTTCGTCCGGCTGTCCCTGGTGGACCCCGAAGGCGGCGCCCAGCCGCTCGCCACCGACGACGGCTCCCTCGTCCTCATCGCCAACGGCGAGATCTACAACCACCGGGAACTCGCCGCAGGCCTGCCCGCCGGCACCCGGCTGCGCACCCGCTCCGACTGCGAGGTGCTGCTGCACCTCTACCGCAGGGACGGGCTGCGCTTCCTCGACCGGGTGCGCGGCATGTTCGCGCTGGTGCTGTGGGACCGCGACCGCGGCAAGCTGATCTTCGCCCGCGACCGGTTCGGCATCAAACCGCTCTTCTACCACCTCAACCGCGAGCGGATCGTCTTCGCCTCCGAGATCAAGGCCCTCTTCGAGGAGCCGGCCTGCCCGCGGCAGCTCGACTGGGACAGGGCGCTGCGCGACCAGATGCTCACCATGGCCCCGGTCACCGACGACAGCCCCGCCCACTCCTGGTTCACCGGCATCGAACTCGTCCCCGCCGCGTCCATCGTCACCTTCGACCTGAACGACGGCAGCCACACCACCCACCGCTACTGGGACTTCCCCACGTACGAGGGCGACTCGGCCGCCTCCGAGGAGCAGCTCGTCACCGACTACGGCCACTACCTCGCGCAGAGCGTCGAGGAGTGCCAGATGGCCGACGTGGAGATCGGACTGTTCCTCAGCGGCGGCATCGACTCCGCGGCCGTCGCCGCGCTCGCCGGGGTCAAACCGCGCACCTTCACCGCGCTCAACGGCAGCACCCTCGCCAACGGCGACGCCGAGTCCGCCCACTCCATCGCCCGCACCCTCGGCCTCGACAACCACCAGGTGCTCCTGGACACCGCCCACACACCCACCGTGGACGAGTGGAAGCGGCATCTGTGGCTGCTGGAGACACCGCTCGCCGGGCCGGAGACCTTCTACAAGTACGAGATGTACCGCTACGTCGGCGCCCACGCACCCGAGATCAAAGCGATGCTGCTGGGCGGCGGCGCCGACGAGTTCAACGGCGGCTACTCCATGACCATCGCCGGCGGCGGCGACTGGGACGACTTCACCCGCAACGTGCGCGGCATGGGCATCGCCCGCGACCGCGCCCTGCGCCCCGACCTCGGCGTGTGGTGGGACGCGGCCGGCCGCTCCCCGATCAGCGCCGACTATCTCCGCGAGGCCGCCGGCGGCCCGGCGAGCGACCCGTACGCCGCGCTGTTCCGCTGGAAGTACCGCGACGTGCAGCTGTACAACTGCTGGCACGAGGACCGCACCGCCGCCGGCAACGGCATCGAGGCCCGCGTGCCCTTCCTCGACCACCGGCTGATCGAACTGGTCGCCGCCGTCCCCGCACCGCTGCGGCCGAAGCTGGTGTGGGACAAGCAGATCCTGCGCCGCGCCATGGTCGGCGTACTGCCGCCGGAGATGGTGAACCGGCCCAAGGGCCCCTTCTTCTACGGTGACGGCGAACACCACACCTACCGCACCTTCCTGCGGATGCTCGCGCAGGACGGGGACCGTCTCCTCGAGGAGGCCCTCAGCTCGCCCGCCGCCCGCCGCCACCTCGACCCCGACGGGGTCCGCGAGCAGCTGCGCCGCCTGGAGAACGACCCGTCCGCCGGCCATGTCGAGCTGCTGCTGCGCATCGTCAACCTCGGCCTGCTGGAGCGGATGACCGCCGACCTGCCCACCCCGCACGTCTCCTCCGCCAAGGCCCCCGTGCCCGCGTCGGTACCGGTCACCGACTGGGACGCCGAACGCGACACCATCGAGGCCCGCGTGGTGCGCCGCCCCGCCGTCGACGAGGCCGCCACCCTCCAGCTCGCCGGCAACGTCCTGCTGCTGCACTCCGCCGACGAGCCCGCCACCTGGTATCTCGCCGTCGACGGCAGCGTCGAGTACGTCCTCGACGAGGACGACAACCCCGCCTGGGTACGGCTGCTGCACGCCTTCGACGGCAAGAAGCCCCTCGGTGAACTCCTCGCCGACCTCGGCACCGACACCGAGGACGTGCGCCCGCTGGTCGCCGAGGCCCTGGAGCTGGGACTGCTCACCGGCGCGGTCCCGGCGGCGTGAGCGGGCAGGACGCCGTGGACAGCGCGACCCTCCTCCAGGGGCCGTGGGAGACCTCGGCGGCCCGGTCCGACCTCGCCGGCTGCCTGGAGGAACTCCAGCTGCGCGGCCTGCTGCCCGCCGACCACCTCGCCGTCGTCTGCGTCGGCTCGGTGGCCCGCGGCTGGGCCAACGACCGCAGCGACTACGACTTCAACGTGATCGCGCCTGGCCCCTGGCCGGGGCCCAGCGCCCGCACCGTCCCGGTGCCGCTGTGCCCCGGCACCGTGCCGTCCGTCGTCGAGTGGGTGGACGGCCGGCGCTGGGAGATCAAGTACTGGCTGGACGTGCAGGTCGAGCAGATGCTCGCCAAGGTGTCCTGGTTCCAGTTCGAGGAGGGCGGTGCCGCCGCGGGGGCGCTCACCGACACCGAGGAACTGTTCCTGGAACGCCTGACGACCTGCGTCACGCTCAGCGGCGCGTCCTGGGTGCGGGGCAGACGGCAGGCGCTGGAACGCTCCGCGTTCCGGGCGTTCGTGACGACCCGCTCCCTCGTCGAGGCCGACGCGGCGGTCGAGGACGCGCTCGGGCAGCTCGCCGCCGGGGACACCGACAGCGCGGTGCTCTCGGCGCACAAGGCGTTCGGGCACGCCGTGGACGCCCTGCTGGAGAGCAACGGCATGTACGGCTCCCGCACCCCGAAATGGCGCGCCCGCCGCCTGCGGGAGGCACGGCCGCGGCTGCTGTCGTACGAGGAGTACTGGCCGGTCGAGACGATGCGGGACCTCGACCCCGACGACCCGGCGACCTGGGTGAACCGGGTCGTCCAGCGGTGCAGAGATCTGTCGATCGAGGTGGAGATTCACTGATGGGCGAGACCGAACTGGGCCCGGACAGCGTCGTGCGGCGCCGTATGGAGGCCCGCGTGCGCAAATACCGCGGCAGCCTGTTCATCGCCGTACGCGACCAGGCGCTCGAACTGGACGAGGTGGCGCAGGCCATCTTCCGCCGCATCGACAGCACTTCCACGCTGCGGGAGATCGCCGCCCGTCTC
Source organism: Streptomyces sp. XM83C (assembly GCF_023072675.1). Lineage (GTDB taxonomy): Bacteria > Actinomycetota > Actinomycetes > Streptomycetales > Streptomycetaceae > Streptomyces > Streptomyces thermocoprophilus. The sequence continues at coordinate 8,571 of NZ_JALLGL010000053.1, read as the reverse complement.
GCCGAGGAGTACGACATCCCGGTGGACGAGGCGACCGGCGACACCGTCGACTTCGTGGCCCAGCTGGTGGGCCACGGCGTGGTGGAGGTCGTGCAGTGAGGAGGACGCCGTGTGCGGGACGGTAGGAATGTTCGTCGGCTGTACGGCGCTGTCGTACTGCCCCCGCCGCCTGCTCGCGGCCCCCGCCCAGGACGACGCGGGCGAGTACCGCAGCCCCTTCACCACCTGGTACGAGCGCTCGGCGGTACGCAGCTCACCCCGGCGGAAGATCGACGACCGCACCGAGGAGCCACGCCACTTCTTCCCGCCGGAACTGGTACCGGTGACCAGGCACCCCCTGATCGCCTCGCTCCCGGCGAAGGTGTTCGACGAGGTGCTGGTCCAACACCTCTACCGCTACCTCGACTTCACCACGAAGCTCGAACACCTCGTCGTCAACCGGACCGTGCTCGGCATCGCGCACGGCTCGATCGGCGTCGAGGTCCCGGAGGAGATGCGCCTCGACGCGTACAAGATGTACTGCGACGAGGCCTACCACGCCCTGTTCTCCGCCGACCTCGCGACCCAGGTCCACCAGGCCACCGGCACAGCCGCACGACTCCCCGGCCGGCCTTTCTTCCTGCTGAGACTCCAGGAGATCAAGACAGAACTCCCGGCCCACCATCGTGCCCTGGCCGAGCTGCTCTTCGTGATCATCTCGGAGACACTGATCTCGGCCAGCCTCGCCGAGGTTCCCGGACACGACGGTGTGGACTCCGCGGTCACCGGCACGATCCGCGACCACGCCCTGGACGAGGGCCGCCACCACGCCTACTTCGCCCACTTCCTGCAACGCCTGTGGGCCCAACTGGACCCCACCGAACGCCGCGCGGCAGCCCTCCTGGCCCCCCGCCTGATGGATGCCTTTCTCCGCCCCGACACAGAGGCCCTCCGCGAGGAACTGACGGGTTACGGCCTCACCCGCGAGGAAGCCGACCAGGTGGTGGCCGAGGTCTACACCCCCGAGGTCCTCAGCACCCACGCCCTGGCCACGTCCCGCCAGACCCGCCGCTACTTCCGCGACCTGGACGCCTTCGACACCCCGGAGGTCCAGGACGAACTGAACAAGTACGGCTTGGCGGACTGACCGGCCCCGCAGCCACGAACGGCGAGAGGGGGCGTGCCGGGGCGTGAATCCGAGAGACGGAGCGCCGCACCGAGGACGGACAACCCCCGGCACGCACCCGACCCACCCACCGCAGTAGGCGCAACGGCAACCACGCCCCCATCCGCGCAGGCCGCCGCAGATGCTCAGGGGTGCGGGGGACTGCGCGACCCCGCCCACCGGCCCGCAGGTGAAGACGATGGCCCCGCCAAGACAGGGGCGCGGGGCACTGCGCGAACCTGCCCACCGGCCCGCAGGTGAAGACGATGGCCCCGCCAAGACAGGGGCGCGGGGCACTGCGCACAAGGCCCTCCCCGCCCCGCCGGCGGAAAAGGGCCGCGGGGAACCGCGCAGAGCCCCGCCCGGCCCAGGGCACCGCCCCCGGCGCTACACAGCAACCCCCCGCCGCGTCAACACCGGCTCCTCCCCCTTCAGCACCGTCCGCTCGGTCACCGTCACCTTCACCACGTCCTCCATGGACGGCACGTCATACATGACAGAGATCAACGCCTCGTCGAGGATCGCCCGCAACCCCCGCGCCCCCGTCCCGCGGCTGATCGCCTGATCGGCCACCGCCTCCAACGCCTCGGTCTCGAAGACCAGCTCCACCCCGTCGAGCTCGAACAGCCTCCGGTACTGCCGTACCAGCGCGTTCTTCGGCTCGGTGAGGATCTTCAGCAGCGCCTCCCGGTCCAGCTGCGCCACCGACGTGATCATCGGCAGCCGTCCGATCAGCTCGGGGATCATGCCGAACTTGACGAGGTCCTCCGGGGTGACCGAGTCGAAGAGATCGTCCGCGGCGGCCTCCTGCCGGGACCGTACGCTGCCGCCGAAGCCGATGCCCTGCGCACCCGTCCGCGCCTCGATGATCTTCTCCAGTCCGGCGAAGGCCCCGCCGCAGATGAAGAGGATGTGCGAGGTGTCGAGCTGGATGCCCTCCTGGGCGGTACGGCTGCGGCTGCCCTGTGCGGGGGAGCCGCCCCGGCTCTGCGGGGACACGGTCACCACGGAGCCCTCCAGCACCTTCAGCAGGGACTGCTGGACGCCTTCGCCGGAGACATCACGTGAGACGGCCGGACCGTCGCCGCGGCGGGCGATCTTGTCGATCTCGTCGATGTAGACGATGCCGGTCTCGGCCTTTCTGGGGTCGCCGTCGGCGGCCTGGATCAGCTTCATCAGCATCGCGTCGACGTCCTCGCCGACATAGCCGGCCTCGGTCAGCCCGGTGGCGTCGGCGATGGCGAACGGCACGTCGAGGATGCGGGCCAGGGTCTGCGTGAGCAGGGTCTTTCCGGAACCCGTGGGCCCGAGCAGCAGGATGTTCGACTTGGCCAATTCGACCTCGCCGTCATCGGCGGGCGTTCCGGAACGCACCCGCTTGTAATGGTTGTAGACGGCGACCGAAAGAGACCTCTTGGCGCGATCCTGACCCACCACATAGGTGTCCAGGAATGCCCGTATCTCACGTGGCTTCGGAAGACCGCCGACGAGTCGTGCCTTTGCCTGCTCGCTTCTCGCCTCGGCGACGACTTCGGCGCACAGGTCGACGCATCCGTCGCATATGTGCACGCCGGGCCCGGACACAATCTTAAAAACCTCGTCCTGTCTCTTCTGGCAGAAGCCGCAGGCGAGTTGGGGCCCCTGGTTGCCGACGACCGTCATTCGGTGAACTCCTTCGAACCATCGGGGAAATCTCCGGGGCGCCGCACTCGGGTCCGTAAGCGGACCGGACCGGGAACCGGCGCGGATCAATTGAGTAACACCCCGCTCATATAGCGGGGTTGGGATTGCGCATGGTGAGACGCACGTCGCGCGGATGCCTCAACTCTGGCAGGATGTCGGTGAATAGATCAATGCGTTCGAGGAGTCACATGACCGCGGTATCCCGGATCGTCGCCCGTGAAATCGTCGACAGCCGTGGCAACCCGACCGTCGAGGTCGATGTCACCCTGGAGGACGGCTCGTTCGGCCGCGCCGCGGTGCCGTCGGGCGCCTCGACCGGTGCCAACGAGGCCGTCGAGCTCCGGGACGGTGACGGCACCCGGTTCCACGGCAAGGGTGTGCGCAAGGCCGTCGACGCGGTCAACGGCCCCCTCGCGGAGGCGCTGATCGGCCTGGAGGCCGAGGACCAGGTCACCGTCGACGAGACGATGATCAAGCTGGACGGCACGCCCAACAAGGGCAACTTCGGCGCCAACGCCATTCTCGGCGTCTCTCTCGCCACGGTGAAGGCCGCTGCCGCCGCCCACCGGCTGCCGCTGTACCGGTACGTCGGCGGTGTCGGCGCCCGGCAGCTGCCGGTGCCGATGATGAACATCGTCAACGGCGGTGCGCACGCGGACAACCCGATCGACTTCCAGGAGTTCATGATCGCGCCGATCGGCGCGCAGAGCTTCGCGGAGGCCGTCCGCATGGGCTCCGAGGTGTTCCACACGCTCCGCAAGAACCTCGCCGAGGCCGGCCACAACACGGCCGTCGGCGACGAGGGCGGCTTCGCGCCGAACCTGCGCTCCGCCGACGAGGCGCTGACGTTCATCGTCCGCGCCATCGAGCAGACCGGCTACACCCCCGGCCAGGACGTCGTCCTCGTCCTCGACCCGGCGACGTCCGAGTTCTACCGGGACGGTGTGTACGACTACGCCGGCGAGGGCGTGAAGCGCACCGTCGACGAGCACATCGCCTACCTGACCGAGCTGGTCGGCCGCTACCCGATCGCTTCCATCGAGGACGCGATGGCCGAGGACGACATCGACGGCTGGAAGAGCGTCACCGCCGCGCTCGGCGGCAAGATCCAGCTCACCGGCGACGACGTCTTCTGCACCAACGTGGACCGTCTGAAGGACGGCATCCGCGACGGCTACGCCAACTCGATCCTGGTGAAGGTCAACCAGATCGGCTCCCTCACGGAGACCCTCACCACCGTGGAGACCGCGCACAAGGCGGGCTACACCGCCGTCATGTCGCACCGCTCCGGCGAGACCGAGGACACCACCATCGCCGACCTGGCGGTCGCCACCAACTGCGGCCAGATCAAGACGGGTTCGCTGTCCCGCTCCGACCGCACCGCCAAGTACAACCAGCTCATCCGCATCGAGGAGGAGCTGGGCTCACAGGCGATCTACCCGGGCGGCAGCGTCCTGCACGTGCGCTGACCCCACCCCGGCCCGTCGGGCCGCCCGGGAGCACCCACCAGCCCCGGGCGTCCCGGCCCCCGTGCCGGGCGCCCAGGCCCCGCCGGACCGCCCGGCCCGCCGTCCGTCCCCGCCCCGCGGCAGGCGTCCGCCCGCCGCGGGGCGGGTCACCGCCGCCCGCCAGGAAGGTCGCCCGCTCCGTGTCCCTCGCCATCGGCTCGTACGAGAAACTGCGCGGTCTCGACGACGGCGCGGACCTGCTGAACCTCGCCTGGACCCAGGACGAGCGCGAGCATCTGTCGGCCGATGTGATGGCCGTCGTCGCCGAGGAACTGGCCGCGGAACTCGCCGAGGACCTGCCGTACATCGGCGACTACATGGTCAAGGACCCGTACGGCGAGCACCTTCTCGGCCCGGCCGTCGCCGAGTACTTCGGCCGGCCCGGCTGGGACGCCTCCGTGACCTGCGGCGCCGGCGTCGGACCCCTGCTGCACGACCTGGCGCTGCTGGCCGGCGGCACCGCCGTGGAGGTCGTCACCGACGTCTACCCCGACTTCCCGCACTGGGCCGGCCGCGCCGGAGGCCGCTGCGTCCCGCCCGGCACCGCACCGGACGCCCGCCTCCTGCTGCTGGAACGCCCCGCGCTCACCGACGGCCGCCACACCGCCCTCGACGCGGTGCGCGAGCTGTGCGACACCGCCCGCCGGCGCGGCGCCGTCGTCCTCGTCGACGAGTCCAACGCCAACTACCTCCCGCCCGCCTACAGCGCCGCCAACCTCACCCCCGAGGTGCCCAACCTGATCGTCGTACGCGGCCTGTCGAAGGCGTACGGGCTGGGCGGGGTCCGCCTCGGCTACTGCGTGGCGTCCCCCGCCCAGACCGCCGCCGTGCGCGGCGCGGTCACCCCGCTCGGCGCGTCGTCGCTGTCGCTGCGCATCGCCCGCCGGATCCTCGCCCTCGGCGACATCACGGCGGGGCTGCGCGAACGCATCGCACGGAACCGGCCGTACGTCCGCGGCCTGCTGGCCGGCGCGGGACTGCCCGAGCCGGTCGAGGCCGCCGACGGGCTGCCGTACGTGCTGTTCCCCGACCGGCCCCGGCAGGCCGTGGAGCGGCTCGCGGCACACGGGGTGCAGGCCAAGGCGCACCCCGTGTGGTCGTCGAGCGGCGGCGGCCTCACCACGGTCGGCCGGCTCAGCGTTCCCCTGCGGGAGAGCCGACTGACCGACCTCGTACAGCGGCTGGCCCGGACCCCGTCCCCGGCGCCCGACCAGGCGCCCCCGGGGCCGGCCGGGGTCTGAGCGCGAGGAAGCACACCGCGAGCAGCGCCACCGCCGGCACCGCGACGGCCGCCGCCAGCAGCTGTGCGCCGACCGTCCCCGGCAGCGCCAGCAGCGCCGTGTACACGGCACCGGACGCCATCTGGAGGAAGAAGAACAGCCCCGACGCCGCGCCGGCGTGCTCACCGTCGTAGCGCATCATGCCCGCCTGGCAGGTCGGGAACATCGCCCCGACGCCCAGCATGCACACCGCCATCGGCACCACCAGGCTCAGCGCGCTGCCCGGCCACACCCGCACGGTCACCGGCATCACCAGCGCCGCTGCCGCAGCCACCGCGGACGCGGTGCGCGCCAGGAACTCCAGCGAACGGCTCCTGCCGAGCCGTTTCGCGGTGGTGCTGCCGCCGACGTAGCCGAGGATGACCAGCGTGTACAGCAGCCCGTACACCGTGGGCGACGCCCCGAACTCCCGCTGGATCAGATCGCTGGAGTACGTGGTGAAGGTGAAGTACGCGCACCACGCCAGGGCGATGGCCGCCGCGAACACCACGAAGTCCCGGTGGGTGAGCACCGTGCGGTAGGCCCGCGCGTACCCGACGAGCCCGCCCGGGACACCCCCGGTGGCGACCGGGCCGTCGGCGGGCAGCAGCCGCAGCACACCCGCGGCCACCGCCACGCCCAGCACCGTCATGAACGCGAACAGCGCCCGCCACGACACATGCTCCACCACGAGCCCGGCGACCGGCGGCGACGCGGCAGGCGTCACCGCGATCACCGTGGACAGCATGGTCAGCATCGGCAGCCGCCGGTGCTCCGGCAGCGTCCGCTGCACCCACAGCCGGGACACGACCGTGCCGGTGCCCGCGCCGAGCGCCTGTAGCACACGGCCCGCGAAGAACGCCCCGTAGACGGGTGCGAGCAGGCACAGCAGGGACGCGCCGGAGAACAGCAGCAGCCCGGCGAGCTGCACCCGGCGCGCCCCGTAGCGGTCGGCGAGGTTGCCGGTGAGCAGCATGCACACCGCGTACGCGGCCATGTAGGCGACGAGGGAGCCGCTGGTGCCGTCGGTGCCGACGCCGAAGGACTCCCCGACCGCCGGCAGCGCGGGCACGTACGCGGCGAGCGCGAGCTGCGGTACGAACACCAGCGACGCGAGACAGACGGCGAGCCCGCGCCGACGGCCGGTGGGCCGGGCCGCCCCGGCGGTCCCGGCGGCGGGCGCACCGCCGGTACCGCCGGGGACGCCGGTCGTGCCGGGGCGGTCGGCGGGGAGCGCGTCGCTCACTGGGCCGCTCCCGCGAGGACCCGGTCCGAGGCCGGTACGAGCCGCCCGGCGACGGTGTCCGCCTGCCGGGCCACCAGCTCCATCGAACTGGTGTGGAAATGCTCGCCGGACGCCAGGTCCCCCACCACGTACAGCCCCTCGCGGACGCCGCCGCCCGCGTCCAGTACCTGGTTGGTCGCCGGGTCCACCCGTACCCCGCCCAGCGGGTGCGGCACGACCGTGCCGCGCGCGACGAGCCGGGACACGAGGGAGGACGGCGGCGCTGCGGATGTGTCGATGGTGCGGCCGACCGCGTTGACGACGACGTCGTGCCGGGTGGTCGTGCCGTCGGCGTAGGTCGCGGTGAACCCTCCGCCGGGCGCCGGTTCCACCGCGGTGATGCGCCGGCGGAACGTCAGCTGACCGCTGTCGCCCAGCGCGAGCAGCTTCTGCGCGTTGGTCGTCGGCATGGGGCTGCGCAGGCAGTTGTAGGTGCGGTGCCGGGAACGCAGGAACGCCCGCTGCTGGGTGGCGGGCAGGGCACGCCACAGCGCGGAGTAGTAGGGGGCGAGCGCGCCGACGCAGCGCTGCGCGAGCCCGCCGGGCAGCGGGTCGGCGAGGCGGTGGCGCAGCAGGTCGGGGGCGTCCCAGTCCTCGGTGTACGGCAGCAGCGCCTCGGCGAGCGTGGTGCCTCCGGCGCGCAGCGCGCTGTCCAGGATGTGGTGGACGCCCCGCAGGGTGACATCGCCTCGGGCCAGCAACTGGCGGGCGTCGCTGAGGAGTTCCGGCAGCGGCGAGGAGGCGAGGTCGGTGCGGACGTCGGGGACGCGACCGGAGCGGGAGGCGAGGGTGATGCCGGCGCGGTGCCCGTGGCCGGCGAGGACCAGCGCCACGTCGGCGGCGGTGAGTCCGGAGCCGAGGACGAGGACGTCGCGGTCGGCTCCGATCCCGTCCAGGGACCGGTCGAGGGGGTACGGCTGGTGGACGAACCCGTCCGTGCCGCGCAGGCCGAACACGTCGGCGGGCGGCAGGGTGCCGACGGCGAGGACGGTGACGTCGGCGGCGTGCCGCTGCCCGTCCGCGGTGACGAGGAGCCGGCCGGCGGTGCCGTCGGTGACGATGTCGGTGACGGCGGTCGGCACGAGGGTGACGCGTGCGCCGAGCAGCGCGAGATCCTCGCAGGCCTGCCGGAACACGTCCTCCAGATAGTTCCCGAAGAGGTTGCGCGGGACGAAGTGCCCGGCGGGCGCGGGGCGTAAGGAGGTGCGGGTGGGCGCGGGCGCCGCGGCGGACCTGCGCCGGTACAGCCAGCGGCGGAACTGGCCGGGGTCGCCGTAGTCCACCGACATGGCGGAGTACGGGCGGTTGAGCAGCGCGGTGTCCGCGTCCTGGGCGTAGGCCACGCTCGGCCCGTACCGCTGCGCGGACTCGAACACGATGACGTCGGCGGCGGTACCGCCGATCTCGCTGGACAGCCGGCGGGCGTACGCGGCGATCAGCGACGTACCTGCGGCCCCGCCGCCTACGACGGCAAGGGTCGGTTGCTGTGACACAAGTGCTCCGTTGCTCTGTGAAGGGTGCCGTGTCCCGGCGCGCCGGTCGTGCGCGTTCCGGGGGTGACGGGCACGCCTGCGGCGCCCCCCGGGTGAGGGGGCGCGGGCGGGCGTGGTGGTGTGTGGGCGGTTCGCTTCGGTGTTCCGTCACGCCGCCAGCGCTGGGGCGGGCGGCTCAGGGCGAGGTGCGGGGTGGGTC
>NZ_JALLGL010000539.1 GCF_023072675.1 Streptomyces sp. XM83C | reverse complement strand
TTGTTGAACTGCCGCGGGCTCAGCCCGGTGAACGGACCTATCCAGGAGGGCTCCGACGCCGTGATCACACCAGCCACAGCAAAATCATCTCACCTCTGACCAGCAGTTACGGGACAACCTCTAGGGGCAACCACCACGAGGAGGGGCGCCGCCCGGACCACCGGGCGGCGCCCCCTGCTGTCCCGCGTGTGCCGGTCAGTCCTCGGCGGGGGCGCCGAACCAGCGGGTGAGGGCGGTGCCGAGGCCGTCCGTGCCGCCCGACCCGGTCCAGGCGACGTGTCCGTCGGGGCGGACCAGCACGGCGTCCAGGCCCGCGAAGACGCGGTCGCGGTCAGCCGGCGAGGCGGTGGCCGTGACGACGTCGAGGCGGCCGGACCAGGGTGCCGCCGCCTCGCGCAGGCCGGCGTCGCCGGTCAGGTCGAGCAGCACCCCGCGGCCGGCGTGCAGCAGCCGGAAGGTGTCGGTCTCGCCGTCGGGCCCGGTCAGCGGGAGCCTGGGCAGCCGCCGTCCGAGCAGCGGGTGGGCGGTGTCGCCGTCGTCCTCGCCGAGGTCGTAGCGGATGTCGAGGTGGGAGACGATGCCCGCCAGGTGGCGGCGGACCGCGTCGTAGCCGGTGAGTTCGGTGAGGATCCGGCGCAGCGGTTCGGCCTGGTCGCCGCCGAGGAACACCGAGCCCTGGGCACGGGTGTTCATCAGCAGGCGGCGGCCCACCGGGTGGCGTTCGGCGTGGTAGGTGTCCAGGAGGGCGTCGCCGGCGCGGCCGGTGACGACGGCGGCGAGCTTCCAGCCGAGGTTGACGGCGTCCTGCACTCCGGTGCTCAGGCCCTGGCCGCCGGCGGGCAGGTGGATGTGGGCGGCATCGCCGGCGAGCAGCACCCGGCCGCGCCGGTACTCGGCGGCCTGCCGGGTGGCGTCGCTGAAGAAGCTGACCCATTCGGCGCCGCCGCCGCTGATGTCCTCGCCGGTGATGTGCTCCCAGGCCTTGGCGACCTCCTCGAAGGTGACGGTGTCGTCGGCGCTGCGCGCGGCGGCGCCGTGCGGGCAGACGATGATGCGATGCACGCCCTCCTTGAGGGGGGCGGCCATCACCATGCCGTTGGGCAGGGCCTCACCGAGGTAGCGGGGCTTGAGGTCGAGTCCGGTGACGTCGGCGAGGAACATCGCGCGGGTCGCCTCGGTGCCGGGGAAGTCGATCCCGGCGAGCTTGCGCACGGTGCTCTTGCCGCCGTCGCAGCCGACGAGGAACGGGGCGCGCATCCGCCGTACGCCGTCCGGGGTGCCGACGGTGATCTCGGCGTGGTCGCCGTCGCGGAAGCCGTCGGCGAGGGCGAGGACCTCGTGCCCGCGGCGGATGTCGGCGCCGAGGCCGGCGGCCCACTCGGCGAGGACGGCCTCGGTCTGGCTCTGGGGAATGCCGCGGGCGCCGAAGTGGGCGCCCTCCAGGGCGGTGAAGTCGAACTGGACGCCGCCGAAGTGGCCGACGGGGCTGACCTCCAGGCTCTCGCCCTGCCCGAAGCGCGGAAGGATCCCGCGCTGGTCGAACACCTCCATCGCGCGGGCGGTGAAGCCGAGGCCGCGGGACTGGCCGGTGGGCTCGGCCAGCTTGTCGAGGACGATCACATCGGCCCCGCCCAGGCGGAGTTCCCCCGCGAGCATCAGTCCGGTCGGGCCCGCGCCTACGACGATGACGTCGGCGTCCATCGTGGTGTCCTGCATGTCGTGGAATCCCTCTCAGTCATCAGTGGTCCGTGCTCGGTGGGGCGGGGGGCGGCAAGGAC
>NZ_JALLGL010000538.1 GCF_023072675.1 Streptomyces sp. XM83C | reverse complement strand
TCTGCCGTGTAGCCGACGATGAGCCGCTCGCCGGGAACGCCGTCCCCACGGCGCAGACCGAGGCCGCACCCGGCGTCCCCGCCGAGCGGCTCATCGTCGGCTACACGGCAGACGCCCCGGAAGCCACCTCCGACCGGGCCGCGCAGGCCGACGCCGCCGCCAAGGGCGAACACGCCGGGGCCGACGCCGGTTTCCGGCGCCGCCTCGGCACCGGCGCCGCCCTCGTCGACCTCGGCCGGAAAGCCTCCCGCACCGAGGTCGCCGACGTCGTCGCCGCGTTCGAGGCCGACCCGCAGGTCGCCTACGTCGTACCGGACCGTCTCAACAGGCCGATGGCCGCCACCCCGAACGACACCCAATACGCCAAGCAGTGGGACCTGTTCGAGGAGACCGCCGGCATGCGCGTGCCCGGCGCCTGGGACATCGCCGACGGCAGCGGGGTCACCGTCGCCGTCATCGACACCGGCTACGTCGCCCACTCCGACCTCGCCGCCAACATCGTCCCCGGCTACGACTTCATCTCGGACACCGCCGTCTCCGTCGACGGCGACGGCCGCGACAGCAACCCCGCCGACCCGGGCGACTGGTACAACGCCAACGAGTGCGGCGCCGGCATCCCCGCCAGCAGCTCCTCCTGGCACGGCACCCACGTCGCCGGCACCATCGCCGCCGTCACGAACAACGGCAAGGGCGTCGCCGGTATCGCCCACCACGCCAAGATCTCCCCGCTCAGGGTCCTCGGCAAGTGCGGCGGCTACGACTCCGACATCATCGACGCCATCACCTGGGCCTCCGGCGGCACCGTCTCCGGCGTGCCCGCCAACCCCAACGTCGCCAAGGTCATCAACATGTCCCTGGGCGGCGACGGCGCCTGCACCACCGCCACCCAGAACGCCATCAACGCCGCCGTCAGCCGCGGCACCACCATCGTCGTCGCCGCCGGCAACGAGAACGACAACGTGGCGAACCACTCGCCCGGCAACTGCAACAACGTCATCTCCGTCGCCGCGACCAACCGCAGCGGCGCCAAGGCGTCCTATTCCAACTACGGCTCCCTGGTGGACATCTCCGCCCCCGGCGGCCAGACCAGCACCGGCACCGCCAACGGCATCCTGTCCACACTGAACTCCGGCACCAAGACGCCGTCCACGGAGTCGTACGCCTACTACCAGGGCACCAGCATGGCCACCCCGCACATCGCGGGCCTCGTCGCGCTGATGAAGTCGGCGAACGCGTCCCTGACCCCGGCGCAGATCGAGACGGCCATCAAGGCCAACGCCCGGCCCCTGCCCGGCAGCTGCTCCGGCGGCTGCGGCGCGGGACTCGCGGACGCGACCAAGACACTGAAGGCGGTGACGGGCTCCGGCGGCTCCACGGGGGGCACCACCTTCAGCAGCACCGGCGCCGTCGCCATCCCGGACGCCGGGTCCGCGATCACCTCGCCGATCACCGTCACCGGCATCAGCGGCAACGCGCCCGCCACCCTGAAGGTCGCGGTGAACATCACCCACACCTGGCGCGGTGACCTCGTCATCGACCTGATCGCCCCCGACGGCACCGCCTACCGGCTGAAGAACTCCAGCTCGTCCGACTCCGCCGACAACATCGACACCACCTACACGGTGAACGCGTCCGGCGAGACCGCGAACGGCACCTGGAAGCTGCGCGTCCAGGACGTCGCCCGCTACGACACGGGCACCCTCAACAGCTGGGCGCTCACCTTCTGACAGGCGCCCCCGAGCAGGCGGGCCGGCCGGTGCGGATGGGCACCGGCCGGCCC
>NZ_JALLGL010000537.1 GCF_023072675.1 Streptomyces sp. XM83C | reverse complement strand
TTCGCGGGGGACTCGGGTGACGGTATGCAGCTCACCGGCGACCGGTTCACCTCGGAGACGGCGTCGTTCGGCAACGACCTGTCGACGCTGCCGAACTTCCCCGCCGAGATCCGCGCCCCCGCCGGCACGCTGCCCGGTGTCTCCAGCTTCCAGCTGCACTTCGCCGACCACGACATCCTCACCCCCGGCGACGCGCCGAACGTGCTCGTCGCGATGAACCCCGCGGCTCTCAAGGCCAACGTGGGCGATCTGCCGCGCGGCGCGGAGATCATCGTCGACACGGACGAGTTCACCAAACGGGCGATGCAGAAGGTCGGCTACGAGACCTCGCCGCTGGAGGACGGCTCCCTCGACGGATACAGCCTGCATCCGGTGCCGTTGACGACGCTGACGGTGGAGGCGCTGAAGGAGTTCGACCTGTCCCGCAAGGAGGCCGAGCGCAGCAAGAACATGTTCGCGCTGGGGCTGCTGAGCTGGATGTACCACCGGCCCACCGAGGGCACCGAGCAGTTCCTGAAGCAGAAGTTCGCGAAGAAGCCGCAGATCGCCGAGGCGAACATCGCCGCGTTCCGGGCGGGCTGGAACTTCGGCGAGACCACCGAGGACTTCGCCGTCTCCTACGAGGTCGCCCCCGCCGCCACCGCCTTCCCGGTGGGCACCTACCGCAACATCTCCGGCAACCTCGCCCTCGCCTACGGGCTGATCGCCGCCTCCCACCAGGCCGACCTGCCGCTGTTCCTCGGCTCCTACCCGATCACCCCGGCCTCGGACATCCTGCACGAGCTGAGCCGGCACAAGAACTTCGGCGTGCGCACCTTCCAGGCCGAGGACGAGATCGCCGGCATCGGCGCCGCGCTCGGCGCCGCCTTCGGCGGCTCCCTCGCCGTGACCACCACCTCCGGCCCCGGCGTCGCCCTGAAGTCCGAGACCATCGGCCTCGCCGTCAGCCTGGAACTGCCGCTCCTCGTCGTGGACATCCAGCGCGGCGGACCCTCCACCGGCCTGCCCACCAAGACCGAACAGGCCGACCTCCTCCAGGCCATGTACGGCCGCAACGGCGAGGCGCCCGTCCCCGTGGTCGCGCCGAGAACCCCGGCGGACTGTTTCGACGCGGCGCTGGAGGCGGCCCGGATCGCGCTCACCTACCGCACGCCGGTGATGCTGCTGTCGGACGGCTATCTGGCCAACGGTTCCGAGCCGTGGCGCATCCCCGAGATCGACGAGCTGCCGGATCTGCGGGTGCAGTTCGCGCAGGGCCCGAACCACACGCTGGACGACGGTACGGAGGTGTTCTGGCCGTACAAGCGCGACCCGCACACCCTGGCCCGCCCCTGGGCCGTCCCCGGCACCCCCGGCCTCGAACACCGCATCGGCGGCATCGAGAAAGAGGACGGCAGCGGCAACATCTCCTACGCCCCCGCCAACCACGACCGCATGGTCCGCCTGCGCCAGGCCAAGATCGGCGGCATCGACGTCCCCGACATCGAGGTCGACGACCCCGACCACGCCACCGCCCTCGTCCTGGGCTGGGGCTCCACCTACGGCCCCATCACCGCCGCCGTACGCCGACTGCGCCGCGCCGGCATCCCCATCGCGCAGGCCCACCTGCGCCACCTCAACCCGTTCCCGGGCAACCTCGGCGAGGTGCTGAGGTCGTACGACAAGGTCGTGATCCCGGAGATGAACCTCGGCCAGCTCGCCACGCTGATCCGGGCGAAATACCTGGTCGACGCCCGCTCGTACAACCAGGTCAACGGCATGCCGTTCAAGGCGGAACAGCTCGCCG
>NZ_JALLGL010000536.1 GCF_023072675.1 Streptomyces sp. XM83C | reverse complement strand
GGGCTCTGAGGCGGTCGTACGGCGTCGTCGTACGCGTCGGGGCCGGCCGTGCGGTGGGGGGGCCGTGCGGTGGCCGGTGCGGCTGCTCCGCGCTGCCTGTTCGTCCGTTGTGCGGGGCGGCCGTTAGGTTGGCGTCATGACGTCGGCCGTGACAGTGCGTGGGCTCTGGAAGCGTTTCGGGCAGCAGGTCGCCGTGGGGGGGATCGATCTCGACCTGCCCGCGGGACGGTTCATCGGCCTCGTCGGACCGAACGGGGCAGGCAAGACCACCACGCTGTCGATGGTGACCGGGTTGCTGCGCCCCGACCAGGGCACCGTCGAGGTCGTCGGGCACGACGTGTGGCGCGACCCGGTCGCCGTGAAAGCGCGGATCGGCGTGCTGCCCGAAGGGCTACGGCTGTTCGAGCGGCTGTCGGGGCGTGAACTCCTCGCCTACACCGGCCGTCTGCGCGGGCTGCCCGGCGCCGAGGTCGACAAGCGGGCGGCGCAGCTCCTGGACGTCCTCGACCTGGCCGGGGCGCAGCACAAGCTGGTCGTCGACTACTCGACCGGCATGCGCAAGAAGATCGGCCTCGCGGCGGCTCTGCTGCACAACCCTGAAGTGCTCTTCCTCGACGAGCCGTTCGAGGGTGTGGACCCGGTGTCCGCGCAGACCATCCGGGGTGTCCTGGAGCGGTACACCGCCTCGGGTGCCACGGTCGTGTTCTCCTCCCACGTCATGGAACTGGTCGAGTCGCTGTGCGACTGGGTGGCGGTGATGGCGGCGGGCCGTATCCGCGCCCACGGTCCGCTCGCCGAGGTGCGCGGCGACAAGCCGTCGCTCCAGCAGGCGTTCCTGCACCTGGTCGGGGCGAGCGACCGGGGCACCGGCACCGATCTGGACTGGCTCGGCGGCGGAGCGGGCCGATGAGCACCGCCCCTGCCACCCCTGCCGCGTCCGCCGCCCCGGCCGCCTCTGCCACGGGGGTCACCGCCGTCGTCGTACGGCTGAAGCTGTCACTGCTGCGGAACGGGCTGCGGCAGTCCGGCGGGCGGCGTGCCGCGTATGTCGCGTCGGCCGTGATCGCGCTGCTGGTCGCCGCGCTCCAGCTGCTCGGGCTGATCGCGCTGCGCGGGCACGCGCACGCCGACGCGCTGGTGGTGCTGCTCGTGGCGGTGCTGGGGCTGGGCTGGGCGGTGATGCCGCTGTTCTTCCCCGGCGGGGACGAGACGCTCGACCCGACACGGCTGGTGATGCTGCCGCTGCGGCCCCGGCCGCTGGTGCGGGCGCTGCTCGCGGCCTCGCTGGTGGGGATCGGGCCGGTGTTCACGGTGGTGCTGCTGGCGGGGTCGGTGATCGCGGTGGCGCACGGGGCGGCGGCGTACGCGGTCGCGGTCGTCGCCGTCGCGCTGGCGCTGCTGCTGTGCGTGGCGCTGGCGCGGGCCGTGGCCGCGGCCAACATCCGGCTGCTGACGTCCCGTCGGGGGCGGGATCTCGCGGTGCTGAGCGGGCTGGTCATCGCGGTCGGCGCGCAGGTGGTGAACTTCGGCGCGCAGCGGCTGGGTGCGGCGGGGCTCGGGCAGCTCGACCCGGTCGCGGACGTGCTGCGCTGGGTGCCTCCGGCGGCGGCGGTCGGCGCGGTGGACGCGGTGAGCGGCGGCGCGTACGGCACGGCGGTCGCGCAGCTCGCGTTGTGCGGGGCGGCGTTGGCGGGGCTGATCGTGGTGTGGGCGCGGAGTCTGGAGCGGCTGATGACCGCGCCGGACGGTTCGACGGTGCAGGCGGCCGAGCCCGGCGGGCGGGGGCGGGACGGTGC